>JAKBGL010000002.1 GCA_021833085.1 Actinomycetes bacterium
AGTGCTGCATATGGGAGCGCTGGCGAGCGGTGCATGGCAATTTCGGTCGTTGTGGTAGACGAGGCGGTCGCTGATGATTTTGTTGAGTTAGTTGCTAAAAAGACGAGACAACTTCGAGTTGGCCCCGGAACGCAAGAAAGTTCAGAGATGGGGCCATTGGTGACCATGGAGCATAGAGATCGGGTCGCGTCCTACATTGAAACTGCTAGCACACAAGGCGCCCGTGTCGTTATAGATGGTCGTGAGTCTATTGACATGCATACGAAGGGCTTCTTTTTGGGCCCTTCTCTTGTTGATGCGGTATCTATAGATATGAGTGTCTATCGAGATGAGATCTTTGGACCAGTTCTTTCGATCGTACGAGTAAAAGGATTTGATGAAGCCGTTGAACTAGTCAATACCAATTCCTACGCCAATGGTGCCGCGCTTTTTACTAGAAGTGGAGCGCTGGCACGAAAGTTTAAGCGTGAGATAGACGCGGGAATGGTTGGAATCAACGTTCCAATTCCAGTGCCGGTCGCATACTACTCTTTCGGGGGGAACAAGGACTCATTGTTTGGTGGAAGTCATATGTATGGAACCGATGGAGTTAGTTTTTTTACTCGCTTAAAAGCGGTTACGGAGCGATGGCCAGAGCCTAACGTCGGAGATGTTCAAGGTAGGGACCTCAACTTTCCTGGTACCCGTTGACAGGTGATATCTCCGCTCTCTAAAGGCTATCGGAAGTGGTGATTTTATAGATAGTTGTACTTCTTCCGCTGTGGAACTGCATGGGTTACCGGTTAGAGTCTTGGTAAGAATGAACGCAAAGGACTATCAAGATCTGTCTAGTTATGACTATGATCTACCGGAAGATCGGATTGCTCAAGAACCGTTGGCGATACGCTCAAGTTCAAAACTGCTCGTTTCTCTCGACGGCGAGGTGAGGGTGCAAAAAGTTTCTGAGCTACCCGATCTTCTCCAATCTGGGGATCTTGTCGTTATCAATGACTCAAAAGTGTTCTCAGCGCGCCTTAGATTAAGGAGGGCCTCTGGTGGTTATGCTGAAGTTTTACTCCTTGAAGAGGTAGAGGACGGGTTATTCACTGCGCTGGTTCGCCCGAGTCGAAAGCTTGTTACGGGAGAGCCGTTGTTTCAGGGTTTAACAGAGGTTTTGCGTCTTGCCCGAAGCCCGAAGGACTGTATTGAAGGTCAGCTGCCGCTAGTGAAGCTGAGCGATAAATCTGTAGTTGATCGCTTTGGCGAGGTGCCACTTCCTCCTTACATAAAGAACAAGATTGCCGATTCACAGAGGTATCAAACTATCTATGCGCACAACTACGGTTCGGCCGCAGCTCCGACTGCGGGCCTTCATCTAGATGAAGAGGTGTTCAGGGGATTTCGCAGACGATCAATTGAAGTTGCGACGGTTGAACTTATGGTCGGTGTTGACACTTTTAAGCCGATATCGGCGTCTCGCATTGGAGAACATAAAATGCACTCGGAGCGCTATAAGGTGTCTACAGAGACGTGGGAAAAGATTCAATGTGCGAAAAGAGTAGTTGCGATCGGCACGACTGTGGTAAGAACGCTGGAATCCGTGGCTGCAACTTCACGGCTAGAAGGACGAACAGACCTCTACATAACGCCAGGATATGAGTTTAAAGTGGTGGATGTACTTATGACAAACTTCCACACCCCAAAGTCGTCTTTGTTGGTACTAGTTGCGAGTTTTTATGGTCCGAGATGGCGAGAGCTTTATCAGAATGCACTGGACTCGGGCTTTCGCTTTTTATCTTTCGGTGATGCTATGTTGATTGAGAGAAATAACTCCATTGAGTGGTAGTTTCGCCGTGACAAAAGTATACGACTCTGCGAGGACCGGTACGTTTTGTGGTTCCCGGCATACCTTTGAGACTCCAGTATTTATGCCCGTAGGCACGAGAGGTGCAGTACGTCTTTTCCCCTATGATCTGGTGGCAGAGATAGGTTTTGAGATCGTCCTCGCTAACACATATCATATGATGCTTCGACCGGGCGCAGCTACGGTTGAAGCTCTCGGTGGCTTGCACCGCTTCACGGGGTGGGACGGTGCAATCTTGACAGATTCTGGTGGCTTTCAAGTGATGTCTCTAGGAGCTACCTTTGACGAAGATGGTGTGTCCTTTCGGTCTGTCTATGATGGTGCGAAGTTACGTCTAACTCCAGAAGATGCGATTGAAGTGCAAGAACTACTTGGTTCGGACATAGCTATGGTACTTGACGTATGTACTATGTTGCCCGCCGATCGGTATGAACTCAAAAGGAATCTTGACCTAACTTTAGCGTGGGCAAAGAGGTCTAAGGCGAGAAAGACGCGGTCTGATCAAGCATTATTTGGAATCGTGCAAGGCGGTACAGACGTCGAACTTAGAAAAAGATCCTTGGAAGAGACTTGCGAGCTTTCATTCGATGGATACGCAATCGGAGGTCTAGCCGTCGGGGAAGAGAGGTCATTGACTCTGGACACAGTTGCAAGTTGCACGGAGGTGCTTCCTAAAGAAGCTCCAAGATACCTGATGGGTGTGGGCGATCCATACTCTGTCGTACACGCTATAGCGCTTGGGGTGGATATGTTTGACTGTGTGGCTCCGTCACGCATAGCGCGTCACGGAGTTGCTTGGACATCAACTGGGAAAGTGACAGTTAAGCAGGCACGATACATTCAATCTATGGATCCACTAGATCCGAACTGCGCATGTGAAACCTGTAAACGCTATCCGTTAGCGCTCTTGAACCACCTCTATAAGGTAGACGTTGAAACCTTGGGCGTCTTGCTTACTAGGCACAATCTTTCTTTTATGCAGACGCTCATATCATGGAGCCGCTCGTCGATAAGAGTCGGTAGCTGGTCTGAAGTGAAGAGGTTCGTGGAAACTTACTATAGCTAGGAGCTAAGTGATATGAGTTTCAACTCTTGAAACTACAATAAGCTAGTCGCATTGGAAGGACTTTGATGAGTCAACTAATTTTTGTAATAATTGTTTTAGTAATCCTTTACATGTTGTTTTTGCGCCCCCGTATGAAAGGCGCGAAGACGAACCGAAAGCTCGGTCTACAACCAGGAGATGATGTTGTGTCAAATGGTGGGATCTTCGGTGTCGTTACCAAAACCTACGACCAGAGGATCTATGTCGAGATAGCTCCAGAGGTAGAGGTGATCTTCGATAGGAGATCGTTAACTCATCTTGACAGTGTCATTGTGGACGCTATGGAGGAGGCCGAGGCTAAATTTGATGAGATTGAAGCTAGAAAAGCGCAAACTGAGTTGAAAGAGGGAGATGCGGTCGATGAAGAACCTCAACCCCTATCGAACTTATCCGATGCAAAAGAAGTAGAAGAAGTCAAAGGTGATGATGAAGGTGACGTTAAATAGTGACGAGGTAGCAGGTGATCACTAGGTGAAAGACTTGGTGTAGGGTGACTCTATGATTAAGATCGGTGTTTTAGAGAGAGTATGAGAAAAGGTCCACACGTATTATCAGTCGTTTTATCGATAGTGGTTTCTTTAGGTGCCTTTATCGCTGTGCTAGCGCTCAACTATAAGCCAATACTTGGACTTGATCTGCAAGGGGGAGCCTCGGTCGTCTATAAACCTACTAGAGCTGTTTCCCAGGCGACGTTAAATCAGACCATATCTATTATTCGGAACCGTGTAGATGGTCTAGGAGTGGCTCAACCGAACATCGCTCAACAGGGCAAAGACATAGTGGTGCAACTTCCTGGAATTAAACATCCAAATCAGGCACTTTCTCTTATCGGGCAGACTGCACAGCTTGAATTTCGACCTGTGTTGTGCTCGATCCCTACCTATAAAAAACCTACTGGACAACTCGCTAAAGATATCAAGGCCCATCCTCTTTCTCCGTTTTGTCCAAGTTCAGCACAACAAGATGCACTTGCCCAGTATGAGCCGAATACGACGTTTTCGAAGCTGAACTCTTCAAAAGAAGCCGTATTGTCGCAAACCTCTGGCTCTCGGGTTACGCGTTACGTTCTTGGACCGACACTGGCTAACGGCACTGCACTTTCTAGTGCTTCGGCGGGACTTAATCAACAGCAACAATGGGTCGTGAACTTCTCCCTCACTGCTAAGGCGACGCCACTTTTTAATCAAATTGCGACGACATACTTCGACAAACAGCTGGCGATCGTCTTGGATACGAACGTGATCTCTGCTCCGGTCATAACCACTAAGAGTTTCAATGGGCAAGGTGAAATTACTGGTTCAGGCGGTCAAGCTCAGGCAGAGAATTTGGCATTGGTGTTAAAGTATGGAGCATTACCAGTGCAACTTCAGCAACTTACGGTTCAGACTATCTCACCGACGCTTGGTAAGGCATCGTTGAAGGCGGGAGTGTATGCAGGCTTAGGTGGACTTTTGTTGGTGCTTCTCTATACAGTCCTTTACTATAGAGCTTTAGGGGTGGTTGTACTTTTGGGGCTATCTACAACTGCAGCGATGCTGTGGGCGATTGTGTCTCTGCTTGGTCATACATCTCAGCTGACCTTGGATCTCTCTGGAGTTACTGGCTTGATAGTATCTATCGGCGTCACCGTGGACTCTTATGTAGTTTTTTTTGAACGCTTAAAGGATGAGCTGAGAGGTGGAAAGTCGCTTAGATCTTCGGTGGACAGAAGTTTTGCAAAGGCTTTCCGCACTATAGTCGCGGCAGATCTTGTGTCGCTTATCGGAGCTACTCTGCTCTACCTGCTCAGTATTGGTCCAGTACGAGGATTTGCCTTCTTTCTAGGAATCTCAACGTTGTTAGATGTTGTTTCCGCTTGGTTTTTTACTAGACCCATAGTTATTTTGATGGGCCAGTCTAAGATCGCCCAAAACCCGAGGTTTTTTGGATTAAGTACCGGAGCTCTCAAGACGACAGCACCTGCACCTAGTAGTGGTGTCCTAAAACCAAGTGGGGTGTGATCTATGAAACGTCTCTTAGGTGCCTTTAATGGTGCTAAACGCACCTGCGAGTGTACGGTTATAGCGAGTATTGAGGTGGCACTGTGACAACCATTGGCGAAGGTGAAAGAGAGTCAACCCGATCGTCGGATGATGTCTTAATGGGAGCAACGAGAGTGGCTTCCAAAAAGCGATCTCGCTGGAGTGCTCTTTATGAAGGCGAGACGACCATTGGATTTTTGAAAAAGCGTAAGATTTTTTACGCTTTTTCGATAGCAATCATACTGCTAGGAGCTCTCTCTATGGGGGTGCGAGGTCTGAACTTTGGAATCGATTTCAAAGGTGGAACCTCCTGGCAGGTGCCTTCTAGTACTTTAAGTGTCACAAAAGCTCAATCTGTGCTCAGAGCAGATGGGGTCACCCAGGCTACAGTTTTCACATTGGGTACTGGCCATAATCGTACCTTAGAGGCCGAAGCTGACCTCTCAAATCTTTCTCCAGGAGCACAGGCTGCCAAAGACAAGCAGATCTCGGTGGATCTAGCGAAGGCTGGTGGCGTTAGCTACTCTTCGGTTAGCCTAACCAACGTCGGTCCAACGTGGGGTGGTGACGTTACATCGAAAGCGCTCGAGGCCCTGGGATTCTTCTTCC
Source organism: Actinomycetes bacterium (assembly GCA_021833085.1). The sequence goes on from JAKBGL010000002.1 coordinate 5,579, forward strand.
TTGGGATAGTGATATATATATCGATTCGTTTTGAATGGAAGATGGCCGCGGCGGCCTTAGTCGCAGTAATTCACGATCTTTTAGTCACAGTTGGCATCTACTCGATATCCAACTTTCAGATCACGCCTGCGACTGTGATTGCAGTGCTTACAATACTTGGATACTCTCTTTATGATACGATCGTTGTCTTTGACCGGATTCAAGAGAACGTGAAGGCTTTGGTCAATCCTGGTCGTCTTGCTTATGACGACTCTGTGGATCTGTCTTTAAACCAAGTGTTGATGCGATCTTTGAATACATCACTAGTGGCAATTATCCCTGTATTTTCAATCCTTGTCGTTGGTGCTTACATACTAGGTGCGACGACGCTGCAAGACTTTGGTCTTGCATTGTTCGTAGGACTGACTACGGGAGCGTACTCGTCTATCGCCATAGCCTCTCCGGTCCTTGCTTTCTTGAAAGGCCGAGAACCTAGATACCAGAGCCTCAAGAAACGTCTAGGCGCAAGCCACCATCCTTACTCCCCTAAGGCAGTAGCCCAAGGGGTGCTGCTTACCACATCTAGCACCACGGGCGACCAGGGGACGAGGACTCCGCGTTCCAAGCCGAATGGCTCACGGAGAAAGAGTCGAGCAAAGCGTTAGACGTTTTGGTTAAAACTCTTTAGTAGATCTCTTAGAGTCGGCAGTGTCGTTCTGGATATGAGGTAACTTTATATACATAGATGGCTGATGTTGTTGAGATAAAGTTAGAACTGTTTTCACCAGATAGGTTGGTGGAGATTTTCTTGCGCCGCCACGAGAACTATAGTGGAGATCCTCAAGTAATACTTGGTGCTTTCGATCTAGCAAAGTCGGCACATAAAGGTCAGTACCGAAAATCAGGAGAACCGTACTTCTACCATCCACTATCTGTAGCGGAGATTGTAGCGTCATTGGGTGCAGACGAGATTACTGTGTCCGCAGCACTTTTGCACGATGCCGTTGAAGACACTGATTTAGCACTAAAAGAGGTTGAGGATCGCTTCGGGATCTCAGTGGCACAGATAGTAGATGGAGTGACGAAACTTGATCGTCTGAGCTTTGAATCCAAAGAAGCTCAACAAGCTGCTACTATGCGAAAGATGCTCTTGGCAATGGCAAGAGATCCGAGGGTTCTGGTGATTAAGCTAGCCGATCGGCTTCATAACATGAGAACCATTGGCGCACTACCGGATTGGAAACAGCGGCGTACTGCTCAAGAGACGATGGACATCTATGCCCCGTTGGCACACAGACTTGGTATTGCAGAGATTAAGTGGCAGCTTGAGGACTTGGCTTTTGCAACGTTGCACCCCCGACGCTACGCAGAGATTGAACACCTGGTAACGACACGGTCTCCAGAGCGCGAAGAGTATCTGCACTCAGTCCAAGAGATGGTGAAAGTGAAGCTGAGTGAGGTGGGAATCGATGCAGAGGTGACTGGCCGCCCTAAGCATCTCTGGAGCATCTACGAGAAGATGGTGATCAAGGCTAAGGACTTTGACTCAATCTATGACATTGTAGGTATGCGGATCATTACTGAGACTGAAAAAGACTGTTGGGCTGCTCTTGGTGTAGTACATTCCATCTGGTCCCCGGTGCCGGGAAGATTTAAAGACTACGTAAACGCTCCGAAATTTAACCTGTATCAGTCCCTACATACCACTGTCGTACTGCCTAGCGGCAACCCACTTGAGGTTCAACTGCGTACGGCGGACATGCATAGACGCGCTGAGTATGGGGTTGCAGCTCACTGGGGGTACAAGGAGGGTTCGACCAAAGAGGAGCTTGTCTGGTTGCAGCGTATAGTTGACTGGCAAAAAGACACCACAGATCCTCACGAGTTCTTGGAGAATCTCAAGCTTGATCTTGAGGTTGATGAGGTCTATGTATTTACTCCAAAGGGTCGGGTGATAACTCTCCCAAACAACGCCACTCCAATCGACTTTGCCTACGCAGTACACACCGAGGTAGGGCATAGATGTATTGGTGCGAAGGTGAATCAGCGACTTGTACCCTTGGACTCTAAGTTAAACTCAGGTGACACCGTTGAGATCTTTACCTCGAAGGTCCAAAGTGCCGGCCCTTCGCGAGACTGGCTGAAAGTTGTGGTGACTCCACGTGCTCGTAATAAGATTAGACAATGGTTTTCGAAAGAGCGACGAGACGAATCAGTCGAAGTAGGCAGGGAAGAGCTAGTTAAGGCTCTACGGAAAGAGGGCCTAGCTGTTCAAAAACACACGTCACAGACGGGATTAGGACAGATTAGCCAACTGATGGGATTTGACTCCGTTGAAACCCTACTTGCGGCGATCGGAGAGAATCACGTAAGTGCTAGAAGTGTTGTTACAAAACTCCTTCGAGACGTCTACCAAGTGGAGGATGAGACCTCTATACCTATAGTGACTCCGGGACGCGGACGTCGGAAAAGAGGTGGTCCAGGTATATACGTGGAGGGTCTCGACGATGTTATGGTTAAGTTATCCAAGTGTTGTTCGCCTATGCCAGGAGATCCGATTATTGGTTTCGTAACCCGCGGTAAAGGGGTATCGATCCATAGGTCAGACTGCTCTAACGCGATGGCACTATTTAGCTCAGAGGCTGAACGCATGATTGAGGTTGAGTGGGACCTCGAATCTCACGGCATCTTTTCGACTACGATCGAGGTGCGCTCATTGGATCGATCTCGATTACTTGCTGACGTAGCTAGGGTACTTTCCGAACACCATATCAATATCTTAAACTCGTCCTCGCAAGCGGGACACGATAGGGTATCCACTATGCGATTTGAGTTTGAACTGGCAGATCCGGCCCATCTCGAGTCGATCTTGGCTTCTTTACGGCAGCTGGACGGCGTCTATAACGCATATCGGGTATTGCCGAACGGTGGCTCTCCTGCTCCTGCTATTCCAACTTTTGGTGACGATGACCCTAAGGCGACTAAAGTCGAATCTAGGTAATGTGACTCTTCTTGCAGGCGAGTTTTCTTAGATCGTTTACGATCTGGGGTATCTTCGACGTGAGACTTTAAAGGGAAGAATAGGTAGATGTCTTTTGTTTTAGCCACTTTAGTGTTGGTGGCTTCTGTTGTTACTCTGGCTGTATCTGTTCTTGCGCTGCGGGAATCGAAAGCGACATTAAAAGCGTCGGAGAGCTTGATGCGCTCTTTACAGACTGAGACCTTAGAGTTGGTTCGAGAGGCGACTGCCTTGTTGGTCGGCACCAGAGAGGATGTATCAAGGGTTGAAGATCTACTAGAGATGTCTGAACTTAGGTCAAGCGCTATCAATGAAGCCTCTAAGGTCGCTATCGGTGCTATCTCTGCACCGATCGTGCGCTTCCGAGCGCTCAAGTTAGGACTACGGAGAGCAACTGAGTTATTTAGAGCAAAGAGAGGGAGTAGGTAGTTGGCTTCACGGCTTAGGTGGTTGAGTGTGGGAGTGACGATAGGTTCGATAGCTACAGTAAAAGTTGAAAGAGTTCTGCGTCAAAAGATAAAGACCGTTTCTCCTGACTCGATGGTCCGTAGTCTCTCTAAGGAGTTCTCGAAGGTTTCGGAGGACTTTATGTTGTCGGTAAGAGAAGGCTTATACGTTGTTCGAATGGAGAGCTCACGTTCAATCTCTCACGCAATTGATCTGAGAAGGGATGATATCGAAGAGTTTGCGTTGAAGATCAAGTCCAATAAGGCGTTCGGAGAAGAAAGGTTCGATGGAGCTTCCGTGGGGCGGTGTCTGGATGAGGTTTCAGATAGAGCAGAAAGGCTGGTTCGTTGATGGACTCGAACGATCTTCGGAAGGAGTTTACGAGATACTTCGTAGAGAGGGGGCACGTCTCTGTGCCTTCGGCTTCTCTTATCCCTCATGACGATACGATCCTTTTCACCGTGGCTGGAATGGTTCCCTTCAAGCGATACTTTTTAGGAGAAGAGACTCCGCCGTATCAACGAGCAACATCTATCCAAAAGTGCATTCGTGCTGGCGGAAAGCATAACGACCTTGACCAAATTGGAAAGACGCTCCGGCATTTGACTTTCTTTGAGATGCTGGGTAACTTCTCTTTCGGCGATTACTTCAAAGAAGCGGCGATTCCGTATGCTTGGGGATTTGTAACCGAGGTCCTAAAGTTGGATCCAAATAGACTTTGGGTGACGGTTCATATAAGTGATGACGAAGCGGCACAGATCTGGCAGCATCAGGTAGGGGTTCCCTGTTCACGTATACAACGTCTTGATGAGGACAACTGGTGGCAGATGGCTGACATCGGCCCCTGTGGACCGTGCTCCGAGATCTACTATGATAAGGGACCAGAGTATGGAGATGACGGCGGTCCTGAATTTGGATCCGATGAGAGGTTTTTGGAGATCTGGAACCTTGTCTTTATGCAGTTCGTTCGAGATGCCCAGGGTAATCTGACCCCGCTTCCAAAACCAAGCATCGATACCGGCGCTGGACTTGAAAGAATAGTTCCCATTCTGCAGGGCAAGGGTTCTGTGTATGAGACCGACCTTATGGTACCGATGGTCCAAACGGCCGAATCTATAACTAACACTAAGTATGGCATGGGTCACAAAGAGGACGTGTCGCTTCGTATCATAGCTGACCATGCACGTGCCATGACGTTTCTAGTGTCAGATGGAGTCTTTCCCACGAATGAAGGTAGAGGCTATGTCCTTAGGCGAATTATAAGAAGAGCGGTGTTGCGGGCCTACATGTTGGGGGCAAAGGACGATATGGTAACCGGGCGCCTTGTGGATTCAGTAGTTACGTCTATGGGAGAGTATTACCTTGAGCTGAGGGAGCGAAGTTCCTATATAAAAGAAGTGGTTGAAAGGGAAGAAGAAGCCTTCCGTAACAGGATTATGGTTGGTGTCGAACTGTTTGAAAGAGAGATTCGAGATAGCTCTTTCATAAGCGGATCAGCTGCCTTTCGTCTCCACGACACCTTTGGCTTTCCTATCGAACTTACAGTTGAGATGGCTGAAGACAGAGGTGTGGTTGTCGATACAGCTGGTTTCCATCGCGAGATGCAGCAACAAAAACACCAATCTCGTGAGGCAGGCCTGGGAGGAAAAGGCCGAGAGAAAAAGGACGAAAGGGCCTTTGAGCTCCTTGAGACTCATGGACCGACGCAATTCACCGGATACGAAAAAACGGTTGATGAGGGGAGGATCCTTGCCCTGTACGCATCTGAAGGGAACAAAGATGAACTGTATCTGTACCTTGATAGGACTCCCTTTTACCCCGAAGGCGGTGGCCAGGTAGGAGACAAGGGGACCATCAGTACAGACAGCGCTGTATTAGACGTCCTAGATACTAACTACGCCACTAGTCAGATCATACGGCACCTGGTTAGAGTAAAAGAAGGCAGCGTTGTTATAGGATCTTTGGCTAAGTGTGAGGTAGATGAGTTGGCTCGTATGAGCACTAGGCGTAATCATACCGGCACACATCTTCTTCACTATGCGCTTCGTCAGGTGCTTGGTGAGCATGTAAAGCAGCAAGGATCACTAGTTGAACCCGGGCGATTGAGGTTTGACTTTACGCACTGGGGACCGTTGTCTAAGGACGAGATTCGACAGGTGGAACAGGTGATCTACCGAGAGATTATATCTGACGCCAAGGTAGTTACGAAAGAGATGGACAAAGAGGAAGCTATCTCTGAAGGGGCGATCGCTTTTTTTGGCGACAGATATCAAGATGTGGTTCGGGTCGTAAAAGCTGGGGATCACTCCGTTGAGCTTTGCGGCGGTACCCATGTCTCTTCTCTTGGAAATATAGGCCTGTTCAAAGTAGTGTCGGAGTCCTCGATAGGTTCAAATACTCGACGAATTGAGGCCGTAACTGGAGAAGGTGCTCTTGAGTATGTCATGGCGACAGAAGATCTAGTGGGGGAGCTCGAATCGCTGCTAAGGACGAGTCGAGGTGAACTGATATTTAAAGTTGCCTCGCTTAAGGCTAAAGAGCGAGAGCTTTTAGATGAGGTAAAGAAGATCAAGACTCAGAGCCTTAGGTCGATATCGCAAGAGTTGATCAACGGCGCTTTGGGTCGTTTCCTCGTTGGTAGGGTGGATAACCTTTCGCCTGAAGAGCTAAAAGACCTCGCTCTTATGATTCGATCCCAGTCACCCATGATGAAGGTGGTCGTGGTGGGAGGGGTCTACGGATCGCGGGTCGCCCTTGTATGTTCAGTCATCGATGGTTTTGATCGGAAGGCGTCTGACGTAATTCAACAAGCAGCTTCGCTTGTTGGAGGTGGGGTGGGTAGGCAGGTATCGCTAGCGCTTAGTGGAGGGAAGGATACGTCACGCCTAGACGACGCTTTGCAGCTTGTGAAAGATGATCTTAGCGGTATGCTTTAGCGACGAAGGCAATATATGCGGGTAGTGGGAATTGATCTAGGCGATAAACGTGTGGGGGTAGCGGTATCTGACTCCGAGAGGACCGTTGCGGTCCCAGTAGATGTGTTTGTGCGCGGTGGGAATCAGCATCAAGATATGAAGAGACTCGCCAAGGTTATTCATGAGCACGAACCTAAGATTGTAGTTGTGGGAACTCCGCTGCTACTCTCAGGTGGGTCGTCAAAGCAAACTTTGAGAGTCAACTCTGAGGCAAAAATGCTTTCTAAACTACTAGATGCAGAGGTTCAGTTGTGGGACGAGAGGTACTCTTCCCGACAAGCGGAACGACGGCTTAGGGAAATCGGACATAGCTCAAAGTCAATGCGGAAAATTGCTGATGCGCAGGCTGCCTGTATTATCTTGCAGAGTTGGATAGACGCTAACGTTACACGAAGCGCCGATGAGGATAACGGGCAGAGGTTGTAATTGAGCGATCATAAAAACGAGAGCGACGAGGTTTTTGAACCCGCATCGTCCTTAGACGACGGCTTGGTAAGTCTGTCGGAGACGTCGGATGAGGTGGAAGGCTTCGGAGAAGTCAAAAGCGGGCGTATGGTACGACTTGATGGTCGATCAATGATTGCCAAAGTACTGCTAGTTGTGGTCGTTATCATGCTTGTTACCGTAGCTTACGGTGGAATCTACTATTACCAAAACATTAACGGCGCCGCCGGTGGGTCACGTGTAGTCGTCCTCGTTCCAGTGGGTGATAATCTTGACTCACTGGCAACGACGCTGGATAAACGTGGTGTGATCTCCTCGGTAACTGTATTTCGTGTCTATCTTCGTCTTCACGGTTATCTGGGACTCCAACCAGGTATCTACTACTTCCAAAGACATGAACCTTACGCGAAGATTTTTGCACAGATACGAGGAGGCCCCTCCTCTGTGCGGCTTACTCTAATTCCCGGATGGACGTTATCAGAGATAGCAGCTGAGGTCGGAAAGATTCCTTATCATAGTGCGAAGGGATTTTTAAAGACGGCCATGTCTACAACTGGGTTGAGTTCTCCGTATCTTCCAAGTTCAGCGTCTAGCGTTGCGGGCTTGGTCTACCCAGACACCTACTTTGTTTCACCTTTAGAAAGTGATAAACAGGTACTGCAGACGGCTATAGATCGATTTGATCAGATCGCATCGGAGATTGGTCTATCTCCTAACGGAAAATACAATGGGCTGAGTGCGTATCAAGTAGTAGTAGTGGCGTCCATAGTGCAAAAAGAGGCGACTACGGTAGGAGATATGGCCAAGGTAGCAAGAGTGATCTTGAACCGCCTATCTGTCGGGATGAATCTGCAGATGGACTCGACTGTAAGGTACGCTACGGGAAACTTCTCAAGCCCCCTTACTCAAGCGAATCTTGATAGCCCATCTCCTTATAACACATATGTGTCTCATGGACTGCCGCCATCACCAATATCTGAACCCTCGAGCCAGGCACTTAGGGCAGTTATACATCCTGCAAAAGGAAGTTGGCTGTACTTCGTAGCGCTGAAGGGGCACTCGTCAGAGTCCTTCTTTAACACCTACGCGGAGCAAGAGCAAGCGATATCTCAAGCTGGTGGAGTTGCATAGCTGATGCAGGACGACTTTCGACTACCGATCAGCGCGACAACGAAACTGCTAGGCGTAGTCGGTGATCCGATATCGCACTCGCTCTCTCCAGAGATCCATAACGCCGCAATCTTGGAGCTTGGTATTGACTACGCCTTCTTGGCGTTTCGAGTTCCATCTGCTTCCCTTGGTCGAGCCATTGAAGGAGTAAGGGGTCTAGGTATTCGTGGACTTTCTGTTACGATGCCGCATAAGGCAGATATCGGACAGTACCTGGACTCCGTAAGTGAAGATGCTAAAGCATTGAACTCTGTCAATGCCGTCTACTGGGACGAGACTACGGCGAGACTCTGCGGTACTTCGACCGATGGGGTTGGTTTTATAGATGGATTGAAGTCTGAATGTAGCTTTGACTTTAAAGGAAAAGTGGTGGGCGTAATAGGAGCTGGTGGGGCTGCTAGATCCATTGTATTGGCTTTGGTTCACCAAGAGGTTGAGGAAGTCCAAGTGTTGGGTCGAAGTCAATCCAAGCTAGAGCAGACCGTTGCGATAGGCGGTGATAGATGTGTGGCGGCTACCGTAGAGTCTTTGAGAGACTGTGATCTTATCGTAAACGCTACTCCAGTGGGCATGAGTGGACGAAATGACTTCGGTGGACTTCCCGTTCCAACTTGGGTGTTGCGCGAAGAGATGTTGGTGTGCGATATTGTTTATACTCCGCTTGTGACTGAATTAATGAAGGTTGCTGCGGCGAAAGGCTGCCGAACCGTCGGCGGGCTTCCAATGCTTTTGCACCAAGCAGCTCATGCCTTTAGGCTTTTTACGGGCTTTGATCCACCCTATGAGGCTATGAGAAGGGCGGTCAGGGCTCGACTCAATGGATAGACAGTGCACAGTTGGGGCGGTATGGTTGGTTTCGGACCAGACGGAGTTTGTCTATCGTCATTTTTAGGGTCAAAGGTGCGAAGACATCGACGTTGAGGATAATTTACTTTTGTTGACCTTGTAACACGTCGATAAGAGATCTGTGGATGAAGCAACAGCGACATCGAAACAGAGGATGAATCCTCCTGTGCCTGGTAGGGATCTATCACCCTTAGCTCGAGGGCTGATCCTTGCGCGCCTTATCGATGAGCAGACCCTTAGGGTCGTACTTTCAGAACAGACGCGATCTCAAAAGGCTTTGATTCCGTTCTTGCTAGAAAAAGGTATTGTCAACGAGATTGCTCTCGGACAGTTTCTTGCCTCTAGATTGGGTCTTGAGTTCGTTGATCTTGATAGTATTTCCGTCGACGACCAGGTGGCGACTTTAGTCTCTAGCCAGATATGCAAGAAGCATGTGCTTTTACCTCTTGGAATGAAAGATGACCGCATCGTGCTTGCAATGGCAGATCCTACCAATGTCGTTGCGCTTGATGATGTAAGGGCAATCACTCGTAAGGAGGTAAGGGTTGTCGTCGCCCCGTGGAGCCAGCTTACCTCACTGATAGAGCGCATTCAACGTATGGGTGAAGAGGCCCTAGAGACCACGGCCCTTGCCGCGAGCGAGGAGGCTGGAGGAGGCGGTCAGCTAGAGGCAGACGTTACCGATATGGTAGACGATGCACCTATTATCCGACTGGTCAACATGACAATATCTCAAGCGGCCTTAGATAGAGCATCAGATATTCACATTGAACCGCAACAAGGCGACATCCGAATTAGATTTAGAATTGACGGAGTTCTACATGAGGTAACGCGGGTGCCAAAGGCGCTTCAATCTGGAATTGTTACCCGACTCAAGTTGATGGCGAGTCTCAATATTGCCGAGCGTAGAGTTCCTCAAGATGGTCGCATAACTTTGAAGATTGACGGGAAAGAGGTAGATCTTCGCGTAGCTACACTTCCGACGGTGGAAGGCGAAAAGGTCGTAATTAGGATATTAGATAAAAGTAGAGCACAGTTTTCACTGGGAGAGTTGGGATTTACAAGGGAGTCCCTTGAGCGATTCGAACGCTCATTTAGGAAGCCGTGGGGAACTATCTTGGTGACTGGTCCCACAGGTTCCGGAAAATCTACAACTCTATACGCAACAATCAATATTTTGAATGAAGTTCAACGAAATATCATCACAGTTGAAGATCCAGTCGAGTTTCGTCTAAACGGCATCAACCAGGTCCAGGTTCACAACAAGGCTGGTTTAAGTTTTGCTAACGCGCTGCGATCAATTTTAAGGTCAGATCCGGACGTAATACTTGTAGGTGAGATTCGTGATCGGGAGACTGCTGCGATCGCCGTTGAAGCGGCTTTGACTGGTCATCTCGTGCTGTCGTCTCTACATACCAACGATGCCGCATCAACGCCATCTCGTTTGACAGAGATGGGTGTTGAGCCTTTTTTGATAGCCTCAGCCCTAGACTGTGTGGTCGCACAGAGGTTGGCGCGAAGGTTGTGTGATAACTGCAAGATTCCCCTTGAGATAAGTGAGTCAGATCTTATCGTGGCTGGATGGAACTTAGACGAGATGCCAGTTCCAGAGGTTCTCTATAGAGCGCGTGGCTGTAAGCAGTGCTCACATACAGGGTTTCGGGGTCGAATTGCGATCCATGAAGTGATGCCAATAGATGAGGATCTTGAAAGAGCGATAGCGGAAGGAGCCCAAACTGACTCAATTCGTCATCTCGCGCTAAAGGCTGGAATGATCGATATGCGGAGCGTTGGCCTCCTACATGTTGCGAGTGGGACGACTTCCTTAGAAGAGATACTAAGGGTTGTTGCGTAACTTACCGACATAGCCAATGTGACTGTAGTTGAGTGTCTTAGCTTTAGAGTCCGCGATTGGAAAAGTGCGTCGTGGCTGATGCGATAACGGACTCGTATCCTTTCCATATAAACGATATGCTCTCCTATCTTGTATCGGTAGGCGGATCAGACCTTCATCTTTCAGCAGGCACGACTCCGAGTTTTCGAATCGATGGTGACTTAGTTCGACGAGAGGATCTTCCGCCGATTCCCCCCCGCCTTCTTCAGGAGATGGTCTACTCTGTGCTTACTCAGAGTCAGCGCGAACGCTTTGAAGAGAACTTAGAGTTGGACAGCTCCTACTCTGTACCGAAATTGGGTAGATTTAGAATGAATGTGCTCCGTCAACGAGGAAGCGTGGGAACAGTATTTCGTTTCATTCCATATCAAATTGCGTCGATCTCGGAACTTGGACTTCCCTCTGTAATTTCCTCGTTTGCAGAGTTACCTAGAGGTTTGGTGATCGTCACTGGCCCTACAGGCTCTGGTAAGTCCACGACGTTGGCAGCGATCGTTGATCAGATCAATGCGTCACGGGCCTGCCACATTGTAACCATTGAAGATCCTATCGAGTTCCTACATAAGTCAAAGAGGTCTCTCGTGGATCAGCGAGAGGTGGGTACCGATACCAAGTCTTTTGCATCTGCACTCAGGCACGTCTTAAGGCAAGACCCAGATGTGATACTTGTTGGTGAGATGAGAGATCTAGAGACCGTGTCCTCTGCCATAACGGCCGCCGAAACAGGACATCTTGTTATGGGCTCACTCCATACCCAAGATGCACCTCAGGCTGTTGATCGCATGATCGATATTTTCCCTACAAATCAACAGTCTCAGGTGCGTATCCAGCTTGCCTCTACAATTCAGGGAATAGTAACGCAGCAGCTGCTACGGCGGGCGAGTGGGACGGGCCGAGTTGCTGCGACAGAGGTGATTGTGGGAACACCTGCGGTTAGAAACCTTATTCGAGAAGGGAAAACGCATCAAATCTACTCGGCTATGCAGGCCGGAGCTCAGTTTGGTATGCAGACGATGGATTCATCTTTGGCAAAGTTGCATAGACAAGGAGAGGTTTCGCTCAAAGAAGCACTATCGGCCTCGTCGAGTCCTGAAGAGGTTAGGCGACTATTAGGATCGGGTAACGGAGTTGTTGGAAACATACGCGTATAAAGCACGTGATAAGGCTGGAAATGTTCTTGATGGGAAGGTCGAGGCTGAGAGCCAGGAACTAGTGGTCGCAAGACTTAAGGAGATGGGGTTTATACCAGTCTCAGTTACACGTTCCAAAAGCTCGTTAGCTAAGACTGAGATAAAGATTCCGGGGCTCACTGATCGTATCACACCAAAAGACGTTGCAGTATTCTGCCGACAGTTTGCGACGATGATCAGCTCTGGGCTGACCCTTCTTAGAGCTCTAAATATTCTAGTTGTTCAGGCAGAGAACCCCAATTTTCAAAAGACTCTCCAGCAGGTGAAGGTGGATATAGAGAGAGGTTCGTCGCTCTCGGTAGCGCTAAGCAAGCATCCTAAGGTATTCGACCACCTCTTTGTTGCCATGGTACGTTCAGGAGAGTCTGGTGGAGTTCTTGACGAAGTGCTTATGCGCCTTTCAAATACGCTGGAGAAGCAGGTGGAGATAAGACGGAAGATGAAATCGGCGATGACCTATCCGGTCGCTGTGCTCATACTTGTTGTTCTTATCCTTACTGCGATGATGATTTTCGTTATTCCAACCTTCAAAAAGATTTTTGCTTCCTTACACGGACAACTTCCTTTGCCTACAAGAATATTAATGGCGGTATCGCATATATTTGTGGCATACCTCCCCTTGGTCGTGTTGTTTTATATCGGAGCGACCGTAGGTTTTATTAGGTTTAGACGATCCAAGAGGGGTCGAGAGTTCTTGGACCGATTGATCCTTAGGATTCCTATTTTTGGAAAACTTGCGCACAAGTATGCAATAGTTCGTTTCTCTAGGACATTGGCGTCATTGTTGCGTTCCGGTGTCCCAATACTCAACTCTTTGTCGATCACAGCGGAGGCGGCAGGAAACGTGAAAATGGTTGAGGCGGTCGCTGATATTGAAGTTGGGGTAAAACAAGGTGAACCTTTAGCTCGCCGCATGGCCATGCACTCAATTTTTCCACCGATGGTGACTCAAATGGTCTCCGTTGGCGAGGAAACCGGAGGCGTGGACGACATGTTGGACAAAGTGGCGTCGTTCTATGAGAGCGAAGTAGAGGCAATGGTAGCGTCACTCTCTTCGCTGCTTGAGCCGGTGTTGATAGTAATTCTAGGGTCAGTCGTAGGCTCGATGGTTATCTCACTTTATCTACCGATGTTCAACGTCTACAAGCTGATTAACTAGCGAGTTGTCAATTTGCAGTGATAAAAGCATTTTTCGCGGTTATGGTATAATCCAAAAGCAATTAATTTGCACTATAAAAGCAATCTGCAGTTCAGAGGCACTTTTCATCCAGAGGGCAAAAATGCGCGTTTGGGGCAAAATTTACCATAATATGCCCATATATGCGTATATTATGCATCTGCGTGTGTTTTAAAAGAATTGCGGTGGCTGATCATAAGGCTTGACATCTGTCCCAGCCATCGATATTTTTGTTGCTGAATGGAGGGGTATGCTTATTGAGGGAGCCGTATCCACCGTCCCTCCCCGCATTCTCCCTAAATAACAATAGGGCCTAGGTATTTTTGCATGGAGGCGAAGATCTCGTTTGCACTCTTGGTCCATATAAAGGGCTTGGGATCGTCATTTGATTTCTTAGCCCACTTGGTAATGCCCTTGGTGGGTTCGTTTACACTTTTGTAGACACTTTGTTGTAGGTACTTGGTGGTGAGAGATTGAGAACCAACGTTCTACCTGAAACATCCAAGACGAGTACGACTATGTGAAGTGGATCTCAAATCTTGGATGGGCAAGTAACCATGTACGGACCGATTCGAATCTATGGGATGTGTAGTTATCGAGTACGATGTGAACATCTAGCTCTTTGGGTACTTTCTTATCGATGAGCTCTAAGAACTGAATGAACCCTATAGCTTCACGCGAATCGTACGGGTTTTGTTGTAGACGCGGCGCGGTTTATTTTTGACAGGTAATGTAACATCCGCCGCGGTAATGCCAACTTCGGAAGTATTTTGTCTTGTAAAGACAATAATAGAGGCTTGTTTTTGTCCTTCAAAACTTCCGCTTGTGCTGAATATGAACCATTAAGGGTTCTTCCCCCCAACAGGACCTCAGCCTTCTTGTGTCGATGTCACGGTCTGTCTGAAGGTTTCCATGACTTTCCCCAATATGAGAGCATCTGTAATAATGACCATCATTTCGTCTCACAAACTTTCGTGGTGACTTAAAGCTAACTCTGACTAGCAAGAGTTTCAGATGGGAGTTTAGGAAATTCCACGCAGATTGTTAGTTTGTAACTATCTTTGTTCGATCTGAGCCTTCTCGCGTCCTCTATGTTTTCGTAATTTACGCTTCATGGCAAGGGCACGTCCATAACAGGTGACGAGGAGATAGTAACCTACACCAATCGCTTGATTCTGCATGGACTTCGGCAAGTACCGATAACCGATAGCGAAAATTGGATATGTAACCAATGCAATTATGGATAGTGCAAGAATATCTCCATTTGCTACGGCTTGGAGAGACTTACGGACTACGGACTTACTTACTGCCTTCATAGTTATTTACCAGCCTTAGGCATGGATCCTATATAGGAAATATACTGGAGCCACCCTAGCGTTTCCGCCGCAGCGCATCCCGTAGCAAATGCCTGTCCTTGAGACTTGATATATTGATTTGGGCCGCTGTAGGTAACGCTTACGCTCACGCCACCGATCAAACACGCAAGTCCGTCTTCAACTATTGTAAGTGCCAGTGGAACGTCACTGGAGCAAAAACTCACCGGCCCATAGCGTCCCAAGTCATAGCCGGACTCGGTGCATAGGTGAAGGTTGTCAGGGCCATAAGTCGCTGGTCCACTGTAGTAGATAGTTCCACTTCCACCAGGCGCTACTACATATGTAGGGTTACTTGCCTTATAGCTTTGCGCAAAAGCATTAGATGTATCTACACCTATAACTACACCGGTTACAAGTACCAGTGTTACCACCCCTTGAATTGCCCTGCTCACGCTCTGCATCAATGGTCCTATCTCCTTTCGTGAGGTAAGAACAAACGATATTATACTTCACCTTCATACAGCGTATCAATAGTGCTATTTTGCATCAAACCTTTTCGCCTCAATGTTGTGCTGTGTCAAGAAGGATATGTCTTGGTGTAACTTGCAGGAGTTCATATGACTGTGGTGCCTATCACTGAAAGCTGTAACACTACTATCTGTTCTTAGGTGCGGTCGTCGTGTTGTTTTGTCGTCTTTTCGATCCGGCACTTACGTCCGTCTGTCTCTTTGGCTGGGAGTTTTCCTTAGCCGACTCGGTATTGTCTCACTGATTGGAGTCTTTGGTTTATCTAGTGGGTTTTATATGCAACCGTTGCTTGTGTTGTTGTCCTCGTTCGGCAACTGTCAGGATAGTTGATGCATTGCATGATGCAAAAAGACGCAATATCGGCGACAAGTTGACTAATCGTTTAGCCACTCGTTCTGTGTGATGAATGGTAGATCGACCTGTAGAAAGCTCGTTCGATCGTGAGTTTCGCTCGACTTGCCTATGATACTGTTCCCGAACCGACCAAAGGTATTAGAGCCCACTCTGGGTGATCACTCTCGATACGTCGGAGTCGATACTCGTTTTCAAACAGTGCTAACAACTCTCCGCTTCCCCTCTTGGCTACTAGGACACCGCCTAGTGTCGCAAGTTGTTGTGCTGTTTCAGGTTCTGTCTTACGTACAAATCTAAACGACGTTCTGCGTAGCTCGACTTTTGCCCCAAACTCATTTTCGAGTCTGTAAGTTAATACCTCGAACTGCATCTCTCCAACAGCGCCAAGCAGCGGAGTGGTGGGCTGGTTGTCATCGAGTAGGACTTGAATTACACCTTCACGTTCAAGCTGTTCGAGCCCCTTTTTAAACTGCTTGGTTCTCGAGGTGTCCGAAGAACGAATGTAGGCAAAGATCTCTGGGGCGAAGGAGATCAGATTGGGGAAGCGAACAGGATCATCCTGATACAGCGTGTCACCTATTCTTAGTTCACTAGCGTTTACTAGTCCAACTATATCCCCCGGGAACCCTTCATCAATGGTTGCACGATCTGATCCAAACATCGATGATGCGTACTTGGTAGCAAATGGCTTTCCTGTCTCGGCGTTAATTATAGTCATTCCTCGGGCAAATGCCCCTGAACATACTCTTATGAAGGCGACGTGATCGCGATGGTTGGGATTCATATTCGCTTGAATTTTAAAGACAAATCCTGAGAACGAAGATCCGATGAGCCTTAGATCACCTTTTGAGTCGGCGCGGGCCGAAGGTTGTGGGGCGAGATTAGCCACTGCGTCTAGGAGATGTCTAACCCCAAAGTTTGTCAACGCCGACCCAACGTAAAGAGGGCTACTCTTTCCTGCTAAGAATGTCGCCTGGTCGTGATGAGCGTCGACCTCGTCGAATAAAGAGCACTCCTCTTCGGCTCTTTCAACCTCTTCTTTAAAGAGGGACTTAGCGTCTTTTAGGGTCATCTTGTGTTCATCGCCTATATGGGCACCCCGCGCGGTGCGTTCATAGGTAATGAAACTAGAACTTTCGCGTTCGATGACCCCTCTAAAGTTACCTGGTATGCCTACAGGCCAAGTCATAGGAGTCGGTTGAAGTGAGATCATCTGCTCGATCTCGTCCAACAACTCCAAGGGATCGCGCCCCGGTCTATCGTACTTATTTAAAAATGTGATGATAGGAATGTTTTCCGCCCGACAGACCTCGAATAGCTTGAGCGTCTGTGGTTCGATTCCTTTTGCGACGTCGAGGACCATTATTGCAGCATCACATGCACTTAGTACTCGATAGGTATCTTCGGAAAAGTCTCGGTGTCCAGGGGTATCCAAGAGATTGTAGACTAAATCATTGTATTCAAACTGCAAAACGGTTGAGGAAACGGAGATTCCTCGTTGTTGTTCCATCGCCATCCAGTCAGATCTGGCTTGACGGCGACCTTGGCGAGCCTTGATACTACCTGCTTCTACCACGGCCCCGCTGAAGAGTAGGAACTTCTCCGTGAGTGTCGTCTTACCAGCATCAGGATGGCTAATAATTGCAAACGTGCGGCGTCGAGCAGCTTGTTGTTCAACGCTTTCTGTGGAGTAGAGCGGCAATGAGCTTTCAAGCTCCATATGATAAACCTCTTCATGTTATAGGTAGCTTTATGGGGTGGATCTCGACGAAACCTATTAGAGCAGCTAGCGTTGCGTAAATTGCATACGCCTCTGCTATATAGCATCTACGTTAGTTACTTGATGCGAGCTTCAGTCTAAAGTAGAGACTTGTAGCCCTTGGACGCTTGTGCTCGAAACTATCCGCCTAGGTTTGAGCATCTTCTTCAGCATCTTCGGGTTCCTCAGATCCAAGGATCTTCATAGCATCGGCGATCGACATATCCGCCGATGGAACTACGAGGTCAGACGCTGAGAGGTCCGCGTCGCTTAGTTCAGTACCAGAGCCCCGGATCAACTTTGTTAGTTGCTTCGTTAACTTGGTGAATGCAACCTCGTCGGATTGAGATATGGCGAGCTCCATGGCAGTGTCTAGCCCTTCCAATGCTGGCCGTATCGTTACAGGAACTTTATATCTACTCTCCCCTGCAATCCTAATCGTAATGGAGTTTGTTTCGTTTAGCTCAGCAGCGGGAGGCGGTGTAGCTGGTTGTGAAGATCCCTTCGTAGCGCTATCGTTGGGAAGTTGATTCGTGCCGTTATCAACCGCTGTGCTTTTGGTACCCTCAGTAAGCTCAGCTTTCATCTGCTCTAACTGTAAGTCGACACTATTTGTCATGGAACTTGCTGCTAAAGCAGCCTCAATATCGTCACCGCTACCGCCGAGAGAAGGGGAGTCCAAAACACCAGAGTCCGAAAGTTGAGATACCGCCGCGGCTCTGGCTTGCATCTCGTCCACCTTATCTTTTGCTCGATCCATCATAAGATTAACGTCTGTCATCTGTTCGGAGAGACCGCCAAGAGACTCCATCGCCTGTGTGGAAGCTTTAGCAGCGGTATACTGTGCCTTCATCGTGTCCCGTTGTGCTCTAAAGACTTCGATCTTGGATTGGAGTTTGCGGCCAGTCTCTTCAAGGGCTTGCTCTTGAGCTTGAAGTTGGTTAATCTGTGGATCTAACGCGACGATGTTTTTTTGAGCATCTTGGGCTCTTGTTAGGGCGAGCTTAGCTACGTCCTCTTGTCCTTGTTGAAGAGCCTGTCTTGCTTGTCCTTGGAGCTTATCGTACTGTGATTGAAGAGATGCTCTCTGAGCTTCGAGACGTTTTTGAGAGGTAAGGACATCTGCAATAGAACGCCGTACTTGTTGAAGGTTCTCTAGCATTTTTTCATACGAGAGGTCAAGCGCCTCTGTCGGATTCTCTACTTTGTTAAGTGCGGCGTTAGCTTTTTGTTGAAATACCTGTGACATCCGCTTGAAAATACTCATCTTTAACTCCTGGTTAGACCGTTCAAAACCCTCATCAACATACCACGCTAAATCTGCACGCTGTCTATCCCTATAAACTCTAGCGCATAAGTCCTACACGCGCTAGCCTGCATTTTTCCTCTTTATAAGTCTACTTAGTTGTTTCTATGCAAAAGCTATTAGATTTTGTCTTGTGACGTTCACGATGGATGACCGGAGGAAGCAGATCCGGGATAAAGTGCTCAAATTTGACTTTGCCTTGGCTGTAGTCTCAATAGGCATTGCTGCATTTGGTGTACTAATGGTATATTCCGCTACAAAAGATTCCATGGTTCAACAAGGTCTAAGCCAGTACTACTACTTAGAGAGACAGGCTCTCTACGTCGTTTTAGGGGTAGCGGTCATGATCCTTGTGGCGATGGTTGACTATAGACGGATCTCTTCCTTAGCGTATCTATTTTATGGGGGACTAATCGTTGGGTTAGTTGGCGTATATATACCACATATCGGCAAGACGGCGCTTGGCGCGCAGAGATGGTATCAACTGGGTCCTTTTCAACTTCAACCTTCTGAGTTTGCTTCAATAGTTATCGTAATTGCAATGGCCTACTACGTCGACAGCCTCGAAGGGCCAGTAACTTTGAAAAATCTAATCCAATTGCTGGCGATGGTCGGTATACCTATGGTGCTCATAATAAAACAGCCAGATATTGGCACTGGCCTAGTTGTTGGGGTAGCTGGAGCAGCTCTTTTGGCCGTCGATCGAACTCCGGGCCGTTACCTGCTCTTCCTTGCGTTCGGAGCGATTGTTGGAGTCTATCTAATCGTCCATCTTGGCGTTCTCCATAAGTTTCAGCTTGCGAGACTTACTTCATTTTTGAACCAGAATAAAAACCCTTTTGGAACCAACGGGTACAATCTAACTGAATCAAAGATCGCTATCGGATCTGGTGGATTTTGGGGTAAAGGGCTTTTCAAAGGTACGCAAACTAACTTATCCTACGTGCCTGAACAGCAAACAGATTTTATCTTCACTGCGGTTGGTGAACAGTTAGGTTTTGTGGGTTCTGCGTCATTGATAGCGGCTTTTGCATTTGTCTGCTACAGAATTTGGCGAGCGATGAGGCTCGCTAAAGATCCCTTAGGGCGTCTGATCGTCGCTGGAATTTTTGGACTTTTTGTCTACTCTATCTTTCAAAATGCAGGAATGACCGTAGGTATAATGCCAATAACTGGTATTCCTTTACCATTCATGTCCTACGGAGGGTCAGCTATGTTAACGTTTTTTGCGGCGATCGGACTGGTGTTAAATATCTCGATGAGACGTTCAGTCGGTTAGCTGTGACTACTTTGGGTTCAGGACATCTTGATGAAAACTCACACGAACCATCTCCTGGACTCACCGATTTGGGCGTTGACGCATTACGTGATCGGGATATGGACGGTATCTCATCTCCAGACGAAGCAGTTCCTGACTCGTCCTCAAAGCTTCTATCTGACTCTTTAGCTCGTTTGCGACAAGTGGGAGTTCAAGACGTTGGCGTAGCTCTTCCAGAGACGTTTGCTCGCCTTGTGCTGTTCGATCTGGATGATAAGTCGAACTCCTTTACTATTCCTATCTCTTTAGAGCAAGGTTCCCAAATAGCGGCGGCCCTACGAGGCTTAAAACCTCCAAGGCCGTTGTCACACCAGTTTTTTGCGTCGGTTCTCTTAGCGTTTGAGCTTCGAGTTGAGTATGTGGCAATAACAGAGATCCAAGGAGGTAACTACGTTGCAGAGGTGGCAGTCTCATCGGTTCAAGGACGCGTGAAGACCTTCGGCTCAAGAGCCTCTGATGCTGTGCTAATGGCGCTTGTGTCGGACTTGCCAGTGCCAATTCTTGCAGATATCTCATTTTTTAACAGGCCAATATAAGGTATTACTCGCAAGAGACTTGAGATTTTATGAATTCATGAGACACTGACCAAGTATTGGCGTTCAGCTCCGGGGAGAAGATGTATTGAGGGGATCCCATTTGTAGTTCAAAGCGTACCTCACGAAGGGCTGGAGTTGCGCTATATAAAAAGTTGTGGGCGGATATCCGACGATCTATATATCTCAAAGCGCAATGCCAACTCATAAGTGGTGTGCTGCCTCCCTGATGCCGCATCCCTCGAGGGTTTAGGTTGCCAGTTGCTTTTGAATTGGAGGTTGGGGCCCAAAGAGGAGAACCTCATTACCTTCGTGTGAAATTCGTGCTAGTACGGCTATGAGAACGTAGTTAGCGACCAGCGACGAGCCGCCATACGCGACAAAAGGTAGGGTTACTCCCGTAAGAGGAAGAATTCTTACTACGCCTGAGATTATGAAAAAGGTCTGTAACCCAAACGTTAAGGTGAAAGATGCTGCTACTAACGATGAGAACTGAGATCTTGCCCGCATCGCCGCTCTCAATCCAGCTCCGACGATTATCAAGAATGCAAATAGTATGGCCGTGGTGCCGAGTAGTCCAAGTTCTTCACCGATTGCCGCAAAGATAAAGTCTGAAGTAACGACTGGAATAACAGAGGGATGACCTTGCCCGAGTCCGGTTCCAGAGTAACCACCAGTTCCAAGAGCATACTGGGCTTGCACGATTTGGTACCCGATTCCCTGTGCGTACTTCCACGGATCAATCCAGATTGTAAAACGTTCGTTTACTTGAGCGAATAACTTTGATGCTACGAAAGCTCCAATGACGAAGAGCACCGATCCAAGGAGTAAAAAGGTTTTGTTGGCGGTAGCAAGCCACACCGTGACGATAAAGGTTGCGAAGATCAAAAGCGCAAAACCGACGTCACGTTCGGCTGCCATGAGCATCATCGCAATAGCCCATGCGGCCCCCAATGGGCCAAAACTTCGAAGTGAAGGCCCTATCGCCCGTAGATTTCTAAGTGACATACGTTTGAGAAGGTCACTTTTCTCCGTCAGGTAGGATGCAAAAAATAGAGCGAGCAGTAGCTTCGCCGCTTCTACTGGTTGAAATGATAAAGGTCCTAGATGTATCCACAGTCTCTCTCCGTTGATATTTTCTCCAATACCAGGAACGAGCGGGGAGAGAACCAGTCCAATTCCCAATATAACGAGAATATAGCGGAAACGGTCCAAGTTATCGGAGTTCTTGACGACTACGAGGGTAAGGATGTAAAGTCCCACCCCTAAGGTTGTCCAAAGGACCTGCAGATGAGCTTCAGTTGGATCGAGACGTTCGATCATTACGAACCCAATACCATTTAGTAATGTAGCAACAGGTAGGAATACCGGGTCTGCATCAGGTGCACTTATGCGGCTTGCTAGATGACCGAAGTAAGGTACTAAGACTACTGCGACTAAATATGGGTCGACGGTGGGAACGTAGCTTTGATTTAGCCCGTACTTCGCTAGGAAAAATGCGACAACTGTAGCGAGGTTTGCCAGAATGAGCAAACCAAGTTCAGTTCGTCGTTTTGGAAGAGTTACCTTCGTTTTAGCTCCGGATGGGGCCCTAGTGTGGCGCTCTTCAACCTGCGTCTTGCCTACCAACTATCTGTAACCTCACCGGGAAATTTCTCATTTGTGAACGAAACTTGTCTCATTAGCCATACTTTACTAGGTGTGGAGTTAGAAGTACTTGAAAAAATACATAGCTATGGTCCAAATCGTTTTATCAATCGAGAGCTATCATGGCTGGCTTTCGCGAATAGGTTGGTAGATCTTGTTGAGGATGACTCAGTTCCGCTACTGGAGAGGACGAAGTTTTTAGCGATCTTATTTCAAGGACTCGATGAGTTCTTTCAAGTTCGCGTAGCTGGCCTAAAGGACCAACTTGCGTCCAACAATAGATTGCGATCACCCGATGGACTAAAACCGCGTGAACAGCTGCAAGCGGTTAAAGGGGAGATGGATGACTTACTCGTACGGGTAGAGTCAATCTGGCCAATCCTTAGGACAAGCCTGATTCGAGAAAATATCTCAGTTGTGGAGTACTCTGAACTTACTCAGGATGAGGTATCGTATCTAAAAAAGCTTTTTGTTGAGGATATCTACCCAATACTTACACCTTTAGCGGTTGATCCGTCTCATCCATTTCCCTATATATCTAATCTCTCTTTGAATCTAGTTGTAAAGGTGTACGGTGGTCCTGAAGATGAACTTCGTATCGCTAGAGTAAAGGTGCCACCACTGGTGCCTCGCTTTATACAGCTGCTCGATTCAGGTAGATATATCGCACTCGAAGAGGTGATTAGTGCGCATGCGGAACTTTTATTTCCTGGAATGAGTATAGGTTCGCGTCACTACTTTCGTGTGACGCGAAACGCAGATATCATCCTTGAAGAAGGCGAAGCTGACGACCTGTTACTTCTCGTAGAGTCCGAACTTAGGCGCAGGCGGTTCGGTAGAGCTGTTAGGTTGGAGATCGACGCTCAAGCAGACTCAGATATCGTGTCGCTTCTCATCGAGGAGCTTGATCTTCATCATGATGATGTCTATCGGTTAGGTGTACCTTTGGCTTTAGACAGCCTTTGGGCGTTTTACTCTTTGGATCGCCCAGAACTAAAATCACCTGCTGCACCTCTTGTTCCGCCACCTGCAATAGTTGACGAGGCCGGAGTTGTGGCGGACATATTCAGCGTTCTGCGAGAGCATGACGTTTTGGTTCATCACCCCTACGAGTCTTTCTCCGCATCGGTTGAACTGTTCATCTCGCAAGCCGCCGACGATCCCGATGTACTCGCAATCAAGCAGACTCTGTATCGAACCTCAGGAGACTCGACCATAGTAGAGTCTTTGGTTAGGGCTGCCGAACAAGGTAAACAGGTTGCAGTGCTCGTAGAAGTGAAGGCCCGATTTGACGAGTTGGCTAACATCAACTGGGCTCGGAAGTTAGAGGAGGCGGGTGTTCACGTAGTCTATGGGCTCGTTGGACTGAAGACTCACCTCAAAGCGGCGCTTGTGGTTCGTAAAGAAGGTGTTCGTTTAAATCGATACTTTCACCTAGGAACAGGAAATTATAACGCAAAGACGGCCAAATCTTATGAAGACTTTGGTCTATTGAGTTCTGATCCCGAGATAGGGGCCGACCTTACCGAAGTTTTCAATATGCTGACAGGGTTTTCAGCAAGAACCCACTATTCAAAGTTGGTTTTGGCGCCAGCGGAACTTCGAGGCTTCGTGAATGCAAAGATTCATGAGCAGGTGAAAAGGGGACATGAGGGTCGGATAGTTATAAAAGTGAATGGCCTGGTCGACCCCGAGATGGTAGACGAACTCTATCTAGCATCTCAAGCCGGTGTGCGAATCGATCTGATCGTTAGAGGGATCTGCTCTTTGCGTCCAGGTCTCGTGGGTCTCTCGGAGACGATCTCTGTAAAGTCAATTGTGGGATCGATGCTCGAGCATTCAAGAATCTACTGCTTTGGTGGTATCGATGAGAGCGACTCGGAGGTCTACCTGGCATCAGCAGACCTCATGTCAAGAAATTTGGACCGTCGGGTCGAAGCAATGTTCCCGATTGAAGATGAAAATGTTAAACGAAGTGTGATTGAGACGATAAATCTTGAGCTCATGGATGATACGCGTTCTTGGGCTTTGGCAGGCGACGGTAGTTGGCGTCGGGTTTTGGCTACAACGGGAATTCACTCCCAGCGTCGGTTGGCTGAACTAGCCTTAGATAGGACAAAAGCGAGCTTTGTGAGGAGAAAAAGTGCTGGAGCGTGAGTACAAGCTTGAATTCGAAGGCAAGCACGTTAAAGATGATTTAGACTTTTTAGAGTTAACAGCGGGACTAGGCCTAGTTCCGGGGGCTTCTGGGAGCAAAGACCTTGTCTCAATCTACTTCGATACCGATGACTTTCGACTTCTACGGCTAGGTGTTGGGCTACGCTTTAGATACTTGGGCGGAAAAGACAAGGATCCTCTTGCCTCGGAGGGGAGTTGGGGCATAAAGACGATACCCTTGCTTGAGCGTTCTGGAGCTGTAGCCCGCCATGAGTTTGAAGAAAAAGGGGTTGCGGCCCATCCCCCAACTTCTCTTTTTGAACCTCTAAACTTTATACTTGGTTCACTTGATAGACTTTCCAAGATTGCAGAGATCTATAATCATCGAAGCTGGATCCGATTTAATCAGGGTGCCTTAGAGGTCTTTGAGATCGACAAAGATAGAGTAGAAATTCGCTACCCTCATCCTCAGCGTTACCTCGAAGTCGAGGTTGAGGCGCTAAACCCCAGAGGCTATTCGTTTTGCGACAAAGTGGCTGCTGCTATGGCTTCGTTCGGCGGAACTTTGACCTCCAGATCGAAGCTTGAAAAAGCACTTTCTATGGGAGGCATCCCCGAGGTGCCTCATTCCCTTGGAGAACTTAAAGGAGTCGAAGACCTCAGGCGAGCTTTAGGATTTGAGCTTTGGCTTCATAAGAACACTAAAACTCCCTACGGTGAGTACATAGAACAACTGCTTATTGCTTCAGCGATAGGAGTCGCGGTAGAGCATGGATTACGAACGGAGATATACTGGGTTGCGCTCGGTTTTTTGCTCTTGGCTAGAGATCTTGATCTAAAGGACGTCTCGTCCAAGATAGATCTTGTGAACAGCTGGGTTCTTGATCTTTTGCTTATAGGAGATTCGGTCAACTCTGTAGATCACGTAAGTTCTATCATATCTGAAGTAGGTCGGCAACTCCCAATAGATACCGAAACATACTGGGTCTATGAAGTTTCACCGCTCGAGTACGTGAGACAAGTTGTAGACAGGGGAGTTTTTACTTCTACGAATAGACTATTCGAGATGGCTGCCGAGCTTCAACTAGGAGCTGTGGCTGCGTTAAGGGAGTATCTGCTATCGTAGGGTTAAAGAGAGTAATTTGACTGATGATATAGCGAACGACAATCTTTATCCGAGCGCTTCGTCCACGGTCGAGCCGATTGTTGGTGCCTTAGATCTAGGCTCCAACTCCTTCCATGCCCTTGTAGTTCGAGTGAAACGAGATAGAACATTCGAGGAGCTTTACTCAGAAAAGGTGATGCTCAGACTTGGCGAAGAGGTGGCACGGACAGGTCGTTTTTCCGACGCTACTATCGAAAGGTCTGTGGAGGCGATTTCATACTTAGTTAGAGGTGCCTCCCTGGTGAAATGCTCGATCTTTGTAGCCTACGCTACAGCGGCCTTTAGGGAGGCAGAGAATTCATCGGAGCTCGTCGATGCTATTGGGGAACGTTGTGGAATAAGGGTCCATGTAATCTCAGGACATCGGGAGTCTGAGTTAATATTTCGAGCCGTGCGAGCATCGGTGCATTTTGGGAAGGCCCCTGCTCTTGTTGCTGATCTAGGAGGCGGCTCGTTGGAGTTCGCTATGGGGGATCAGGCGCAGATGTACTTTGGGGTGTCCCTGCGGGTGGGAGTTGGACGTCTGATGTCTCGAGTTTCCTGCAGTGACCCTCTAACGGGCAAAGAGATTTCCGCGGTTGAAGAGTATCTTCTAGCCCATTTGGAACCTGTATTAACTAAGGCATCTGACTATAGCCCAGGGAGGCTCGTTGTCTGCTCTGGAACGTTTAGTTCATTAGCTAGAATCTGCTACTTGAACCTAGATGGGATAGCTAGATCTGTCGTGGGGAAGGACATAAACGGACTGTCCTTACCTCCAAAAACCTTCGACAACCTAGAAGAACTTGTTCTAAAGAGTACATCCATTAAACGGCTTAAGGTAGCTGGTGTGGATGCGAAACGGAACGACCAACTTCCTCTTGGATATCTGGTATTGAGAAGCATTCTTCGCTACTTGAAAGTTGACGAGGTTCAAGTGTCTCAGTGGGCCTTAAGAGAGGGAATGATTCTGAATTACGTAGACGAGATGTCAGACTTTGAATTTACTCACGACGAGCAGTCCTTGAGGATCGGTTCTGTGCTGACGTTTCTAAAAAAGTTTGGTGGAATCAACTCTCATGCGCAACAAGTAAAGAAGATCGTTAGAGAGCTAGCCTTAGGATTAAGAGATGAGGTTGGGCTCGATGACTCAGATGTCGAAATCTTAGAGTTTTCCGCCATGGTGCACGACGTTGGGAACTTTATCTCTGCGAGTCATCATGATCGGCATTCGGCCTATCTTGTGGAAGCTGCCGACTTACGGGGATTCTCACTCGAAGAACAGCACCTTATATCGGTTCTATGTCGATACCATAAAAAAGGTCAGCCTAAAGCGGAAGATTATCCAGTTCTGTCGACGCTCAGTTCAAGAAGTACTGAAAAGCTTATGCCGATGTTGGCTCTACTTCGCGTAGCGGATGCTTTAGACCGCTCGCACCAAGATATCGTGCAAAGTTGCACAGTGACATTGAAGGATAGGACTTTGGAGCTTGGCTTGTCGGTCGCAGGCGACGCTACCTTAGAACTTTACGGTATTAGGCGAAAGGGGTGGTTGCTAGAAGAGGTCCTTTCAAGGACGCTTGAGATTAAGGTACTCTAGAAGCCTCCTGGAAAGCTCAATGCGAGTTAGAAGACGACGCAACGACCACTACTGTAGATCAGGTGGAATATCAAGTTTGTCGAGTTCCATCGTTACATCTTCGGCTGCCTTGCCCGATGAGAGCTTGAGAGATATGTAAGAGGCTACGCCAACTGGAATCGGAACCCAGAAGTTGAACAATCGCCACGTAATGACACCCAAGATGGCGATGCCTCTAGGGACCCCAAAGAACTGTACGAGAAGCAAGGTTGAAAACGCTTCAATTACTCCAAGGCCGGAAGGTGTGATCGGTATAACGGCCATTACGTTCGCTACACTATAGGCTACCAGTAGGTAGTCGGGATTTACTACTTGCCCAAAAGCAGCCAGCATTACCCATAAGCTTGCGGCATCTAACAGCCAGTTTAAGGTTGCCCACACGGCGGCCCTTTTAAGTAGCTTGGGATCGTCCCTTAAGCCAACCAGGCGCTGAGCGATGCGCTCAAACGATCTCGCGAGGTCTAAGCGACCCAACAGCGGCACGTGCTTTGTGACTCGTGAGAGTACTTCGAGGCCGTGCTTCCGCCCTTTTGTGAATAGGTACATCAGCGCTGCGACCAGAGCGATAAGGACTGCACCAAGGAGTGCCACGGTCAAGTAGAGTTCGTTAAATCCTGCAAACGGAATCGAAACGATCAGAGATATCCAAAGGAGCGCATTTAGAACCAGAGCGGAGCCGATTCCTTGAGTAGCGATAGCGAAACCGGTGTCGGTGCCTGAGACTCCAGTAGCGTTCATGAGTCGGACCGAGAGTCCAGCGCCGGAGGCGGTACCTCCTGGGAGAACGTGTGAGACTGAGAGCGAAGCAAGGTCTATGCGCAAAATGTGCGAGTAGTTAGGTCTAGTTGAAGGAGGAAGAAGAGCTTGGGTGAGTTTCCCATATGCTGAGAGCGAGGCGGCTTCGAGTACGATTCCAATCACGACAAGTAGGTAGTTGGCCTGAGTAATGAGAAGTAGTGATTTCCTAGCTCCGGCCAGCTCTGGAAGTACGACGTATTCTATTACGAGCAGAGCAATAAAACCTGACGCTCCTCTGATTGCGAACCTTCTTATTAGCTTCGCTGTTGAGCGTTGGGCACCTCGCAGCTCAGTTTTCTTTGGTGTCCGCAACTTTACCCTTCTTATCTAAGATCATAGCTCAACACTTACTGTGTTTAGCACAGAGCGCATACGCTAAAGTTAGTCAAGTGTTAGAAGATATCTCAGAGTATAGGCTATCAGGTAAAGCGGTGTAGGTTTAGGGAGAGTTGTGAGTTCAAACTCCAGTGATTGGAGCATCAAGAGGATCGTAATAGTTGAGATCACTACCCTAGCGGTAGTAGCTATCTCCGTGCTTCTTTGGTCTCTCAGACATCTTTTACTCGAGCTTTTAGTGTCTTTAGTCCTGGCGGTCGTCGCTGAGCCAGCGATACGACTTTTGATAAGAGCTAAGATGCGTCGCTCGATGTCAGTCGTAGTGGTTTTTATTCTTTTACTCACGTTGGTAGCGCTAACGCTTTTTGTTCTTAGTGTCCCGCTTTACCATGGGATCGTAACTGCCATTTTGAAGCTTCCAGAGCTTGTAAAAACCGTTGAATCTCGACGAGGTCAGCTAACAAACCTGCTTATAAAGTTGCATCTTGAGTCCTATCTACAGTCCTCATCGGTGCAGGTAACCCAGCTTATCTCATCGGCTGCTAATCCGGCGTTTTTGGCTGCTAAAGGGTTGCTTTCTACTTTGATAAACCTAGTTGCAATCTTTATTCTTTCTGTATTCATATCCCTAGAGGGCCCCTTCATTGTAAGAGGCCTTTTGACGGTGATTCCGAGCGATAAGGTGCCGTTGGTCAAAAGGGCGATTATGGAGACCTCTAAAGGAGTGACTCGATACGTGCTAGGTAACCTATTCACCTCGATAGTCGCTGGCGTTGTGGTCACTGCATCACTATCCATTCTTGGAGTCTCTTATGCGCCCCTTCTTGGACTGTGGGTCGGCTTAGTCGATCTATTGCCGCTGGTCGGAGGGTTGTTGGCGGGTATTCCTACCGTTCTTATTGCACTATTTCACTCGACTTCAGCCGGTATCATAATGCTAATTGTGTTCGTTGCTTATCAGCAGATAGAGAACCACGTGTTGAATCCGGTCGTGTTTTCACGTGCTGTAAGGCTGAATCCGTTTTGGATTTTATTTGCGATCTTGGTGGGAGATCAGTTAGCCCACTTAGAGGGTGCGCTACTAGCTATTCCAGTAGCTAGCGGCCTTCAGGTTGTAGGTAGGATCCTTTGGGAGGAACATACCCGAAACCTTACAAGAGGTGTGGATGCTAACGACTCCCGTGATGACGATGCGTCTTAAATCACGTCAGAACCTATTATAGGGTGCAGCTCGATGCAGTAGTTAGCAAGGAGTAGTTCCTTCTGGCTAAGCTGGAACGATACGGTAACTCGGTGTCAGGATGTCGGTAAAAGCGAACCG
>JAKBGL010000056.1 GCA_021833085.1 Actinomycetes bacterium
ATTCCAGAAGCCTCTCCAGGAAGCGCTATGCCAGTGGGTCGGCCAAAGCCGTAGGCCGAAGCCATATTTTGAATTGGAGTAGGGCCAAACTGGTTTTGATTCATGTAGAAGTTGTAACCCAAGGTATAGAAAAACACGTCATCAGAGTCGGCTATGGCAGTGACTATATTAATGTTTCCCAAAGACTCGTATCCAGAGTTATGGAACGAGCACTTACCCACGGTACAGTTAGGAACCTTAAAGTATCCAGGATCATGGATAATGGTAGATGGCGTAATAAGTCCGTCTTTGAGTGCGGCAGAAGCCGTAGCCAACTTAAACGTTGATCCTGGTGTGTACTCACCTTGGATCGCTCGGTTGACAAGAGGCTGATTCGAACTAGGGCTCGTGAGCGCAGCATAGTTAGAGGTAGTGATATAAGGAACCCATTCCGCTGGGTTGTAAGTTGGGAAAGACGCCATCGCGTAGATCGAACCGTTGTTAGGATTCTCCACGACGATCGAACCCGCTAGCCGTGACGCATTGATGACAAAAGAGTTTGGAGAGTGAGCCAAGTGATAGATCTGTTGAGCTAAGATTGCCTCCGCCTTTTTCTGAAGGGTAGCATCTATGGTCAGCTGCAAGTTACCACCAGGTACTGGCTTGGTCTCCCCTAGTACACCTACCACGTTACCTGCTGCATTTACCTGCAACTTCTCCACTCCCGAGCGTCCCCGAAGGTAGTTCTGATACGTCGCTTCAACGCCCGCCTCACCGATTTGATCTCCCGCTTGGTATCCCTGTTTAGCCAAAGTCTTCAGTTGCGCGGCCGACACCTGACCGACATAACCAAGGACCTGAGCCGCCGTATCACCCATTGGATAGGTACGCTGAGTTGTAAGCTCTACAGACACTCCTGGATACTGGCTCTGGTGTTCCTGGAAGTAGATCGCTTGACTCGTTGAAATATCGTACTTGATGGGAGTGGGTTGATAGATGTTGTACTGGGAGTTCACAAGTTCCGAGTTAACTTGGGCTGGAGTCAGACCCACCAACGCCGCCACTCGCTTGACTACGCTGGGGTGCAGGTAAGCCTCACGAGAAGATAATGCCAACGTCTTCACAACTTGGTTACCTACCATCACCTGTTGGTTACGGTCTAAGATTAGGCCTCTAGGTGCGGGAACTGCAACCTCCCGAACCTGATTTGCCGCGGCCTCTGCCCTATAGACAGGAGCAGTCAGAACTTGGAGCGCGTACAGACGTGCAAAAAGGGCTACGAACAGTGCAGCGGCAACGAAACCCATCAACCGAGAGCGTAGCTTGAAAGATACCGAGCGTTTAGAGCCCGAAGACTCCGGAGAGGTTTGCATTACTATCTCCTTGGAATTGAGGTCGCTAGTCGATCTGATCCAACCATCGAAAATCTCACAAGTAAAATCATGACTGGTGCTAAAGCAAAGTTTACTCCACCCACAATTAGGAATTCGATTAAGAACTTAGCTCGAAGTGGGTCACTTAGCCCCATAACAAAAAGTCCGGCAGTCACTAGGATCTGAGCGACAGAAGAACCGATGCCGATAAGCAACATATCAAGCCAGGTACTGCGTTTCGAACCAAGTCTCTCGCTCTCGCCCAACAAGTATCCAACGAAGCTGTACACCAGTGAAGACATTCCAAATGGCGTTACTAAAAACGAGTCTGCCAAAATACCACTTATAAATCCAGCTACCGCTCCGGCTTCACGACCTCCCACCACAGCAACAGCGCACACAAAAAGTAGCAAAAGATCGGGGTGTACGTTATCGATGCTCAAAGATCCCACAGTCGTATGCTGAATCACCAAAACGCTTAGAACCAAAAGTGGAAGTCGAAGTGCATTTAGTACTCTTGCCACCTAACCCCCTGGAGTCCATAGCAGAACCTTGACGTACTGCAAAGAGGAGTAGTTTACAACCGGCTGGACATCGACACTTTCTTCTAAAGAGCCTGGTGGAATCGAAGCGTTCGTCACCTTGCCCACAGGTATACCAGCAGGAAAGATCTCGCCCTGAAGACCCGACGTCGTCAACACTTGGTTTTTCGTAAAAGTCGTACCTGGATTGACGTAAAGTAGTTTCATCGGCAGTCCCGGCCCCTGCCCCTGCGCAAGAGCTGCAGTACCACTTGGTGATATCCGTACTCCTGCAGAAAAACTCGGGTCGGTGAGCATCAACACGGTTGCACTATTGCCTGCCACTTCAACGACGCGACCAGCAAGACCTGCCCCGCTAACAACCGGATCACCTAATTTAATTCCTACCGACGAACCTTTATTTATCTCAAAACTTAACTGGACGTTTGACGGCGTGAAGTTGATCACCTGTGCATCAACGCTTGGAAGAGATAAGGCAAAGCTAAGGTGGTTGAGAGAAAGGATATTGGAAAGCTCGTTCTTCAGAGACCCATAACTGTAGGACTCACCTTTGAGACCCTGTATCTCCTTTTCAAGTTCTGAGTTCTTTTTTTTTATAGACGAGTACTCAAATGCACCACTAAAGAAGTTCGCTACTGGGTCAATCGCCGAGTTAAGAGAGTCGCGAAGAGGAGATACAACCTGCCTCACGTCTCCTTTTACGGAGACAAAACTCAGCGTACCTCCTCCTCGAAAGTTCAGTGTAAGTAGTGTGAGGGAGACAAGCATCGTCAGCAGAACCGTGATACGAGGTCGCTCAAACAATCTCCCCAATTACAGAGTTCCTACCTATCTACGTGAAGAAGCCGAGATCAGTACCTGTCGGAGAGCTTCGAACTCCTCAAGGCATTGGCCAGAACCTATCGCTACACAGTTAAGAGGATTCTCGGCTACGACTATCGGCATCGAAGTTTCATCATGAATTCTTTCAACAAGACCCGCTAACAGTGCCCCTCCACCTGTAAGAACTATGCCCTGTTCCATGATGTCAGCAGACAACTCTGGAGGGGTAGCATCCAATGTATCTTTGACAGCATCTACTATCGAATTAATCGGTTCTTCAATCGCTCGTCGAATCTCGTCGGTTGAGATCAGAATCGTCTTTGGAAGACCCGTCACTAAGTCTCTTCCACGAATCTCAGCCTGAAGCTCTTCGGGAAGTTTGAACGCCGAACCAAGAGTCATCTTGATCTCTTCTGCCGTCCTTTCTCCGAGTGCGAGGTTGTACTCCTTTTTTACGTAAGCGATAATCGCTTCGTCGAGTTCGTCTCCTCCAATTCGGATAGACTTTGAAGTCACTATTCCACCTAACGAAATTACAGCTACTTCAGTGGTTCCCCCGCCTATATCCACGACCATGTTCCCTGAAGGCTCATGGATGGGGAGGCCTGCACCAATCGCTGCAGCCATAGGTTCTTCTATAATATAGGCTGGCTTCCTAGCTCCAGCGTACTCAGCTGCCTCCTGAACGGCCCGCTGCTCAACACCGGTGATACCACTTGGAACACAGATAATCATACGTGGCTTGGAGAACCTAGACTGATGAACTTTCCCTATGAAGTATCGCAACATCTTTTCGCAGATCTCAAAGTCCGCTATCACTCCATCTTTTAGCGGTCGAATCGCCTGGATGTTAGATGGAGTACGACCTATCATTCGTTTAGCTTCAGCTCCAACTGCAAGTGGTCGACCATCTCGAGTGTCAATAGCAACCACCGACGGCTCATTTAGAACTATACCTTTACCCCTTACATACACCAAAGTGTTAGCTGTACCTAGGTCTACAGCCATATCTCTACCTAGGAAAGTTCCGAATCCTTTTGCCATCTTTAACCTCCATTCGCCTTCGGCCGGACTAGGGCCTAAAGCAGCTATGCCTCCAAGTTTGGAAAGAACAGCTTGATTTCACGTTGTGCAGCCATCAGAGAATCTGAACCGTGCACCAAATTTTCACTTACCATAGTAGCCAGATCTCCCCGGATCGTACCAGGATTTGCATTAGAAGGATCTGTAGCGCCCATAATTCCTCTCACGATCTTAATGACTTCACCCTCGCCAGCTACCACGACAAGAACCGACGGTCCAGAGGTTATGAAGGCCACAAGATCATCGAAAAATCCTTTCGATGAATGCTCAACATAGTGTTCTTTAGCTTCATCCTCGGCTATCGTCCTTTGCTCAAGCGCAAGAAACCTTAGACCTTTGCTTTCGAGACGTCCAAGGATCTCCCCTACCAGTCCTCTGCGAACCGCGTCTGGCTTACATATAAATAAGGTTTTTTCCATACAGTGGAAGAAGGCTAGTCGCTAAAGTACAAAACACAAGCCTGTAGGCGCTCACCCTTTTAGCAAATCTTTTACTTTCCCAACAAGCCTATGACTTCCCGTTACAACCAGAACTTGATCGTCCCGAAGTCGTTCTAAATACTCGAAGAGACCTTCGTCAATGTTTGAGAGTAACTCACTTTTCACACCTAGCCGAGAAGCGGCCTCTGCAACCAATACCGGGTCTACTTGAACACAGTCTTGCAGGTCAACAGAGACTAGTAGATCTATATCGTTAGTTCCCAAAGCTCTGATGAACTCATAAGGGTCTCTTTTGTGAGTTAGCGAAACAAGAACAACGTGTCCTTTAAGTAAAGGAAGTTCTTCAGCTAAAGCCCTACGAAGCTCCCGAGCTGAACTATCGTTATGTGCAACGTCTAACACTACAAGTTTCTTAGCATCCATAGCGACTACTTCAAACCGCCCAGGTAACTCTAACGTGGCAAAAGAAGTTTCTAGTATTTCCTTAGAGATCGGACCCATCTTCAACTCTTCCACAGCCGCAATCGCAAGAGCGGCGTTATCCAATTGATGCTTTCCTCTCAGCGATACAAAGAGTTCATCGTAGCGGGCATAGGGGGTGCGTAGATCAAACATCCAACCTCCAACACCTTGTCGAAGGTTAGAGACTTCAATCTCTGACCCTAATCGTAACGACCCTTTGTGGTCTCGTTGCAAGATCACTTCCGCAAGTTCATTTGAGATCTTCCCCATGACTAGAGTAGACTTTCCCTTGACGATACCTGATTTAGCCCGAGCGATATCGACCTCAGTTGGCCCGAGCTGCTCTAGATGGTCGAGACCAATTGACGTTATAACAGCCACTTCTGCATCTAAGACGTTAGTGGCATCCCACGTTCCTCCCATACCAACTTCAACCACCGCGACCTCAACACCTTCAAGTGCAAAGAGAGAAAATGCAGCAGCAGTGAGAGCTTCGAAATAACTTAGGTCTAGTATCCCAAACGCTTGTGCAATCTCGGAGAGCAGCAACAACTCCTCGTTTAGCCTTTCAGCATCAACCTGCACACCGTTTATCCGAATACGTTCCGTTATACTACCAAGGTCCGGTGAGGTGAATAAACCGACGCTTACACCCGCCACAGTCAACACATGCGACGCCGTTGATGCTACCGTAGTCTTTCCGTTGGTGCCAGTAATGTGTATCGCTTTAAAAGCCGTCTGAGGATCCCCAATGCTATATAGCACTCTAGTGATAGCCTCTAAGTTGGGGGTTCTGTCTCTATTGCTCTCAAAGTTGTGAAGAGATCGAAGCCAGTCATAACCTCTTCCTTTTAACAGCTCACGACTCACAGAACGATCTTGTCGCTTGATCTCGCCAACTACTATGAAGCGACACGTCGTGAACGATCGGGACGATTAGGTTCAGGAATCCGGGAAACCAAGGTTGGGGCAACGTGTTCAAGCACCACCCTACGGTCAATAACACACCGTCCAACGTCCTCTCTCGAAGGTAGATCGTACATTACATCTAGTAGAACCTCTTCCACAATTGCACGAAGACCTCGGGCTCCAGTGCCTCTGAGAAGAGCCTGTTCCGCCACGGCCTCGATGGCATCTTCTGTGTATTCGAGCTCGATCCCATCAAGTTCAAATATCTTTTGGAACTGCTTAATAAGCGCATTTTTGGGCTCCACAAGGATCTTCATAAGAGCAGTCTTGTCGAGATTAGAGATCGCACCCACGACGGGCAATCTACCTATAAACTCCGGCAAGAGCCCAAACCTCAATAGATCCTCAGGTAGTACTCTTTTTAAAACTTGCGCCTCTTGATAACCTTGACTAAAGGGTTGAGACTTAAACCCCAACGCTTTTTTACCCACTCTGGACTCGATTATCTCATCCAAGCCAACAAACGCTCCTCCACAGATGAACAAAACGTTTGTCGTATCGATTTGGATAAACTCTTGGTGTGGATGCTTGCGTCCGCCTTGGGGAGGGACAGAAGCCACCGTTCCCTCAAGTATCTTCAGTAGAGCCTGCTGTACTCCTTCACCTGAAACATCCCTAGTAATTGATGGATTCTCACTCTTCTTAGCGATCTTATCGATCTCATCAATATAGATAATTCCCGTCTCAGCCTTCTTCACATCGAAGTCAGCAGCTTGAATCAGTTTCAAAAGGATATTTTCAACATCCTCACCAACGTAACCAGCCTCAGTGAGAGCGGTAGCGTCAGCGATCGCAAAAGGAACATTCAACATCCTTGCAAGGGTCTGTGCCAACAAGGTTTTCCCACAGCCAGTCGGTCCAAGAAGCAAAATGTTTGACTTACCAAGTTCGACATCATGATTCTTTAGTCCGCCGTTTTGGACTCTTTTATAGTGATTATAGACAGCAACTGAAAGTATCTTCTTTGCGTCGTCTTGACCGACGACATAGCCGTCTAAGAACTCAAAGATCTCTTTAGGCTTAGGGAGTTTGTCAAACTTTACCTCGCTGGGTTCAACGGTCTCCTCGTCAATTATGTCGTTACAAAGTTCTATACATTTGTCACATATATAGACGCCTGGCCCAGCTATTAGCTTCCTCACCTGTTTCTGCGACATTCCGCAAAAACTACACTTTACAACCTCTTGACCCTCACCGAACTTTGCCATCTAGACCCCTGACTCTTCGTGTACCAAGAACGCTAGAGCGTCTCGTCGGAAAACATAGGGAGGATAGATCGTACATTGTGTCTTGGACTTCAAAGACTCAAACATCGACTCAAAACCTCCATAAGGTCGACTATATCGACAATTACAAAGATGGAACACTCACTTTAGAAAATCTCCACAATAGTTAATACACTTACTCATTGATCGTAGGAGTCTAGACCACTCCACTACTCAGCAGAGCGTCCCGAGAAGAGATCACCTCGTCAACGATTCCATATTCCACCGCTTCAGCTGCCTCTAAAATGAAGTCCCTATCTGTGTCTTTCGCAATTCGATCAATCGGTTGCCCGGTATCATCGGAGAGCATCTCGTTCAACAGATCCCTCATTCTCATGATCTCTTTGGCTTGAATCTCGATATCGGTCGCTTGTCCACCTACCCCACCATAGGGTTGATGCAAGAGAACTCTTGCATGGGGAAGTGCGAAACGTTTACCCTTTGTACCTGCTGCAAGGAGAACTGCCGCTGCAGAAGCGGCTTGTCCAAGACAAAACGTTGAGACATCGGGCTTTATATACTTCATCGTATCATAGATCGCAA
>JAKBGL010000057.1 GCA_021833085.1 Actinomycetes bacterium
TCCAGAGATAGCTGTTCCAAAGGATCGTCTTGGCTCAAATGAGAGTTCTCAAATTCCCGTCACCTACGTTCCAGCGCGAAATACGGTGTTTCTCTCCCTTGCTCTTGGTTATGGCGAGGTCGTTGGAGCCTTTGATATCTTTATCGGGGCCAACGCGATCGACTACTCAGGCTATCCTGACTGCAGGGAGGAGTATCTCCATGCCTTTGAGACTATGGCAAATCTAGCTCTCAAAGAGACCGTCGAAGGTCGGGCGATGGTTAAGATCCATGCACCCTTGCTCTCACTTCGGAAAGAAGAGATTGTAGCTTTAGGGCTGAGCCTGGGCGTTGACTACTCTATGACTCTTAGCTGTTACGATCCGGATCAGGCTGGTCGAAGCTGCGGTCGGTGCGATTCGTGCCTACTGCGCTTAGCGGCTTTTGCTGCAAATGGGGTGATTGATCCTATCTCCTATGTGAATCTAGATACCTAAGGCGCTGATGAGATAAAATCCGATGTTTGGAAGCGACATCCAGGCACTATACTCGCCTTTTTAACTGTGTTGGAGGTTAGGTCGTGAGTAACGGGGCATGGAGCGGAAAGAGCTATCTGGCAGAGAAGGATCATACGGCTGAGTCTTTGCTGGATATTATCGAGCTGGCACAGAGCCTACGCAAAAAACGTGCTGCTGGTGTTGAAGAACAGCATCTAATTGGAAAGAAGATCGCTCTTGTCTTCGAGAAAGCCTCTACTCGAACCCGATGTGCATTTGAAGTAGCGGCGTTTGAACAAGGTGCGTCAACGACCTATCTCGGACCCACTGGCTCTCACTTAGGGAAAGAGGAGTCGGTAAAAGACAGCGCTCGAGTGTTAGCGAGGATGTATGACGCGATCGCATATCGAGGTTTTGCGCAAAGCACTGTCGAAGAGCTGTCCACATACAGTCAGCGACCCGTATATAACGCACTAACGGACGAGTGGCACCCGACTCAATCGTTGGCAGACGTTATGACGATGATGAACCACTCAGCCTCTCCGTTGACGCAGATCTCCTTCGTATTCATCGGAGATGGCAGAAACAACGTAGCTCGCTCGCTGCTTATCACCGGTGCGATGCTTGGTATGGATGTTCGTCTCTGTGCACCGAAGGAGTTGTGGCCAGACGCGGCTACGATTTCTTTAGCGAACTCCTTCGCTGCAAAGTCGGGTGCCAGAATCAAAGTTGACAATGACCCAAAAGAGGCATTGTCTAACGTTGAGTTTGTCTATACCGACGTCTGGCTCTCGATGGGAGAGTCTAAGGAGCTCCTGGGCCAAAGAGTAGAACTTCTATCACCGTATCAGGTGAATTCTGAACTTGCGGCGTGCGTCGGCCATGACGACTGGAAGTTTATGCACTGTCTTCCAGCGCTGCACGACGGGGCTACCAAGCAAGGGGTTGAGCTCATGGAGAGGTTTGGGACTGCAGCTTTTGAAGTTACAAATGAGATCTTTGAGTCTAAGAACTCAATTGTATTTGATCAAGCTGAAAATCGTTTGCACACTATAAAGGCGCTTCTGATATCGACCTTATCTTAAAGTATTTCATCTTAAAGTATTTCGGCCTATCCCAAACGAGGCAGATAGCATGGAAATTCCAGCGCCGCTGTAACCAAAAGTGGGAAACGACACGTCATCAACGTGTTCTTTTGCACCAAGTACGTAAAGAAGTGGAAGGTAGTGGTCTGGAGTTGGTATTGAGAGCTGTGCGTTTGGCCCAAGCGAATGGTAGTTGATGAGCTTTGTGTCGTCAGATTTTGCCAAAAGCTCAACGACTGTATTGTTGAAGTCGACGTTCCACTTGAGTGGAGGTCCACTTAAACCCTCTCTTGATCCAAAAGTTGCCTGGAGATTGTGCACTATATTTCCGCTACCAAGTATGAAAATCCCTGCTCCTCTAAGTGGAGTAAGCGCCTTACCAATCTCAAAGTGTTCTTTGGGATCTAGTGATGCGTCTATCGAGAGTTGAACAACGGGGATATCGGCGTTCGGAAACATGTGAATAAGGACAGACCATGCCCCATGATCAATACCCCAGCTTTGATCATGGACCACAGTTCTGTTGGGAAGTAATGCAATTATCTGTTCCGCGAGGTCTGGATCTCCAGGTGCGCGATAGTGGATTTTGTAGAGTTGATCTGGAAATCCTCCAAAGTCATGGATGGTTCTTGGAGCAGTCATCGCCGTGACCCCGGTTCCGCGCGTATACCAATGGGCCGATATGCACACGATCCCTTTGATCGGCGGAAGTGACTCCGCGTAGACCTTCCAACTTTTTGTGAACTCGTTGTCCTCAATCGCATTCATAGGCGATCCATGACCAAAGAAAGCAACTGGTACATTCTTGTTATTTGCGCTAGACACGTTCTTCCCCTTTTGGTTTATTGTTAGGCTGGTTGATTGTCATTGTGTGTACTCTCCTGTGCTTCTTTTTGGCAAGGCGGGGTAGCCGAAAACTGGACAAGCAGTTTCTTAGAGATATCATTAAGTGCCAGTAACTCTCCTTCGGCAAGGTGCTCAATTAGAACTTTCCTTACGGTTTCGACGTGAGAGGGTGATATGTCTTTGAGGAACGACCTTCCCCTATCTGTAAGTGTTACCTCAAGTCCTCGAGCATCAACTTTACATTGCGACTTCGTGATAAGACCTTTTTTTGAGAGGTTGTTTACTTTATAGGTTAGCGCGGACTTGTTTATGATGGTAAGGCGTGAGAGTTCGCCCATGCGCATTGTGCTATCTTTGGCTTGTGAGAGCCTAACCAAAATCTCAAACTCAGAGTGAGTGAAGTTGAAGTCACTTCGAAGCTGACTGTCAACACGCTGCTCGATTAGTTGAGAAGCCGCAAGAAAATTAGTCCACGTCTGTAGTTGCGCTTCGGAAAGCCAGTTGGTACCGTCCATACCTACAGTATATATGAAGTCCAAATTTGAACTAATGTGTCCGAGCTGACCTGTAGGCGGGGTTCTGTCCAGTCAAAGACCTGGGTAGTCATCCATCTATGCAGTCCACCTGAGGTTGTAGCCCAAAGGGGCTACGAGCGGGCCACTCATACCTCTACTTGACCTTGCTCCGGATGGGGTTTGCCGAGCCAATGGAGTCACCTCCATTGCGGTGTGCTCTTACCACGCCTTTTCACCCTTACCGACCAAATTGGCCGGCGGTCTACTTTCTGTTGCACTTTCCTGCGAGTCACCTCGACTAGCCGTTAGCTAGCATCCTGCCCTATGGAGCCCCGACCTTCCTCAGAGATAACTCTGCGACTACCCGGACAGCTCGAACACGTACAATCTAGTCAGTTCGTTCTTGTGTATGCCCCAACCCCGAGCGCAAGTTTGGACTCTTTGAGTATGACTGATATAGTTTAAATGTGAGGAATTGTCAGGTCTGTAAGTCTTCAGAGATGAGAAGAATTTGGTGATGACTGAAGGCTCGGCCCAGTTGCAAGCAAAGAATAAACTCAGCCGATCAATGGCTATCTTTCTTTTCTTTGTTGCCATGGTTGTCCTGCTTTTGGTAGGGGGCGTGATCGTTCAAAACGCTTCGCTAGGTGAGAAGTCGTGGCAGCGACCAGCGGTGGGTTCATCGTACAACGGCTATGCAGGCGCACCAGTTGGGTCTTCGATCTACCAGTCAAATCCATAGCATCACTCGCCGACCTTACTAACTGACCGAAAGTCGAGATCTAGTCACTATGTCACGTGGTGGAGAGTGCTGTCGCAAAAATGTGACCCACTGCTTGCCTTTCAACTATGAAAGCTGCTGAGCTCGACGAAGCTAAAGAGACAGCATTTGACTTGAATTTGTAGTCAAAGGGTCTTTCATAGTACTTATTTTCGAACGATACCTTGCAGCGTCCTTACCAAAAGTGGTTGATTAGTCACACTTTGATGTGTTTTTGTAACCTACTTCTAGAAATTAGGTTAGAGTAGAGATAGTTGTGTGTGAGGTGATGGGGATGACTTCTTCAGATCAAGACGTGTTGTTTGAATCGTGTTTTCCTAAGGCCCAGGCGGGTGATCCAATTGCCGTGAGTGTGCTCTGGAAGATGTTCTCTCCGACGATAAAGAGCTATGCGGCACGATTAGACAGCAATGCGTTTGACGATATTGCGTCAGAGGCGTGGATAAGTGTCTCTAAATCCATGGACAGATTTTCAGGCTCTAGACGTGAGTTTGAGTCTTTTGTCCTCTCCATCTGTAGGCGACGGGCTATCGATATCTGGAGAAGGGAGTCGAAGTTTGGCGAAGGAGCAGATACGATTTTGGAGCTGCCAAGCTCCGAGCCCACTCCAGAAGAGGTGATCT
The DNA here is from genome assembly GCA_021833085.1 of Actinomycetes bacterium. Next base: position 4,326 of record JAKBGL010000057.1, read on the forward strand.
CTTCTCAGGAGGACCTCGAACACGTACGGCTTTTGCTAGAGGTCCTTCCAGAGAGGCAACGAAGTGTTGTAGCACTTAGATGTTTTGAGGACCTGAGTTTCTCAGAGATAGCTCAACTGAGTGGAAGCACTGAAAGTACTCTTAGGGTTGTAAATCATAGAGCGTTGGCGAAGCTAGCGGAGCATCTGACCAAAGATGAAACGATCGGTACAAAACTTCAAAAACAACGACTTCAAGGCGACCATCTTTAATGCGCTTCAAGATAGGTCTTGTGACTGTTTTATTACGAGTTGACGATCATGGGTGATGACCTTGTTGCACCTGTACGCGAGTCTCAATTAGTTGAGGCGGCGCTGGAGCCTGAGCCATCTGTATCTTTGAATTCAAAGATGCGTTCGTGGATTAGAAAGTCTGGTACCAGTAGTCCGTCCATGGACCTAATGAAAACTGGAGCGGTGTTATTGCTGACTCTATTTATAGGGACATCGGCTGCAACTTCGTTGAAGTTGACGTTATTCGCACCCAAGATACACTCTGACGCCACGACCACCACGAACGCTACTAACTCCGCTAACTCCACTAACTCCACTAGTTCGGGTACGATCCAACGAGCCGGTGTGGGAACTCGGGTGGAGGTTCAAAGGTCCTTAGCGCATCTAAATGGGGTGAATCTTCATAGGTCCAAGACAGTCGTGGTCCAGGTGCCGAGCACCCTTCCTCTCACAGGGTCTAGCACCCCTAGCTACAGCACAGCTTCGACTTCACCACCTGTATCTACGGTACCTAGTTATAGTTCTGTACCTACGACTACTGCCCCAACTCCCAGTTCGGTTGCAACAACTGTGCCAGCTACTTCACCAACTACCTTAGTGAAGGAAGTTCCGCCAAAGTCTCCAAAGGAACCCAAGCCGATAAAGGTGATTCCGCCAAAATCTCCAAAGGAACCCAAGCCGATAAAGGTGATTCCGCCAAAGTCTCCAAAGGAGTAGATACAAAGCCTCTCGCTATCGAGCTGGAGCCTCTGGCTGGATCTCCTAGTAGGTGTCCGAGCTGCGTCACTGTGAGATCGTTTGGGAGTCGTATTCTCGTAGATCAGACGACCTTGAATGGTTTGGGTGGGTTTGTGTTGTTGAGAAAGTTTTTTGGAGTTCGATGTAACGAATTCATCTCTTGATCCGATAGTTATATGTAGGTGCTGATATCTGAACCGTATCTAACCTATCAGGTATGAGTTTGCAAATACATCTCGATACCACGACTCGACATCACTTAGCGAGGGGCTTTTGCCCCTCGCTTCGTTTTTCGGCTTCGATGTTACTTGTCATGCGAAAAGACCTTCGGGACTCTCATATATCTATGTGTTTGGGAGAGTTTTGGCCCGTGACATCTCCGCCAACTCGATCTGGTACCGTCTCAACGCTCCTGCTAGGTGCCCATCAGATAGAGAAAGGATCCGGATCGCTAACAAGGCGGCGTTCGCTGCGTTGTTGACCCCTACGGTGGCGACAGGTACGCCCGACGGCATTTGGACTATAGACAAGAGAGAGTCTATGCCCTCTAAGGAGCTGCCCTTTATCGGGACTCCGATCACGGGGAGTGTTGTCGCTGAGGCTATCATTCCTGGAAGGTGAGCTGCTCCGCCGGCACCGGCGATGATCACTTCAAACCCGTTCTCGTGTGCTTTGGCTGCGAACGTTATCATGTCATGGGGTGTTCTATGGGCAGAGAGTACTTGAGCAAGAAATGGGACGGCAAAGCGTTTCAAAGTATCAATAGCAAAACGCATGATCTCGAAGTCAGAGTCGGATCCCATGACGACTGCGACCTTGGGACGTGTCATCGTTCTACCTCAACGAATGCATTTCGAGCGGCTTCCCAAGCGGCTTTTCGCGCCTGCTCGGGTCTAGAGTCCAGCGCGGTCACGTGTCCAACCTTGCGCTTGGGTTTTATCGTCTTACCGTAAAGGTGCGCCTTTACGGTTGGATCAGCGAGTAGAGAATTTCGATCTATCTGCCACTTTTTATCTTCGCTTGGGCCTATAAGATTTACCATTACTGCATGGGAGAGTAACGATGTGGAGCCGATGGGTAAAGCTAAAATAGCTCTTAGGTGGTTCTCGAACTGTGACGTTATGCAGGCCTCAATACTTAGGTGAGCGCTGTTGTGTACTCTTGGTGCGAGTTCGTTTACAAGTAGCTCGTCTTTTGTAGTAAGGAAGAACTCTACAGCCTGGACGCCTACAGACTTTGTGTGCTGTGCGATCTTTATAGCTGTGTCCTTGGCGCTATTGAGTATCTCTTCGCTGACATCTAGGTCGGTCGATACCTCAACGCAGATCCCATCTTTTTGAGTAGTTTGTAGGGCGGGATAGGTGGAGACCTCGCCCGCTAATGACGTTACAGTTACGATTGCGAACTCAGAGCGTATCTCTAGGTGAGGCTCCATTACATAAGAAGTTGTAAACGGACCGTCACCCAGTACCTGTTTTAGCTGATCTAAGGAGTCAACAAATATTACTCCTCTCCCGTCGTATCCATAGCGAGATGCTTTTAGCACAAATGGCGGTGGAATCGCTCTAGAGAATCCCTCAACTTCACTAAAGGAGTGGCAGATGAGATGCAAAGGTACGGGTATGCCTATTTGAGAGAGCTCTTTTCGTTGTGTCTCTTTGTTAGTGGCTACCCGAAACGCCGTCGATCCAGGTAAGAGGTTGCAGCCTCTATTTTCTAATTCCTCTACCGTCTGATGGTCGACTAGTTCGTGTTCGAAGGTGACGACGTCACATTTTCGTGAGAACTGGTACAAAGTAGCGGGGGAGTAGTCGGCGACGACCTCGTAGTTCGCTGCCAAGGACTTCAGAGACTCGTCTTTTTCGAGTGCGAGAACATGTACATCTACGTCCAAGGAGATAGAGGCTTGAATGAGCATTCTCGCAAGTTGTCCACCCCCGATGATACCGACTATGGGTCTGCGTCCGCTTGACTTCCAACTCTTTGACATCTTCCTCCAGCCTACGTTACTGAGAGATTCTAGAGGCTGTACTTGTCCGTAGTGGATATCGGTTTCGACATAACTGTTCTAGTTGGACCTTGTCCAATAGTAGATGAACTGGACATTTCAGGGACTT
>JAKBGL010000058.1 GCA_021833085.1 Actinomycetes bacterium
ATCGTCAGAGTTGTTTTGTGCTAGTAATGCCGACTAGGTTATCTAGGTGACATATATGGCTAGTTGAGCGCGTGCCTAGCTTGAAGCAAAGAATCGAGAGATTGATTGGGGGCAGTTGATGAAAGCGACGCTTTCTGAGGGTAGGGGACAGGTTCGAGAAAGCATCAACCTAGTAGTTCGCTACCTCAAACAAGAGACTCTAACACCTCTTAAGTCAATTCTGAAGTACGTTGGTTTTGGACTTGCTGGAGCAACTCTTGTTGGTGTTGGGTCAGTACTTCTTCTTTTGGGTATTTTACGCCTTCTACAGACTGAAACTGGGTCATCGTTCACGGGCGATCTTTCGTGGCTCCCATACCTTATAACCTTGGTTGTTGGCGGCGTCATAGTTGTCGTTTCTTTGATATTGGGTCGCAAGCGAAAGACCTCAAAGCTATGACGCATATCTAGACTTTTAGTTAAATGGAGGATTACGTGTCTTCGATGGACAAAGAGAACGAAGTTACAAAGTCTCAGTTGACAGAGGCCTTTAGGTCTTTGTCAGGTGGTGCTTCAAGGGTCTCGCAGGCTGCATTACCGTCTTCTCCGAGCATCACGGCGATAGCCGTTGCCGTAGGTGTCGGGGTTATATTTGTTGTTGGTTATCTGCGCGGTCGTCGTAAAAGTTCGGTCATAGAGATCAAGAGACTGTATTAGTAAAGTAGTGATAAATGTGCTCAGAAAATACTTGCGTTCAAAGTCCAATATTGTATCGATTCGAAGGTCACTTCTTGGTTCGTCCAACCCCTATGTCGTAGTTCCTGTCGTCGGATTTCTTGTCCTGAGACGGATCTCAAGGTTTTTCAAGGAAAGAGACGACGCTCGTTCAAAGCCACTTAAGCTCAAAGTGGGTCCCGATGAGTCATTTCTCGTTACCTCACAGCTACGATCTGCGCTTAAAACGAGGTCGAAATAGATACCTACTCTAACCTTTCAAGCTCGAAAGAGACCTTCAATGAGGGTGATTTGGTTGTCATTGAAGACAAAAAGGGCAATCGTTACTTAGAGCGCGTTGAAATCGGGAAAACTCTGAATAATCATCTGGGGAAGATCGATCTCGGAGCCTTAGTGACCGCAAGTAGTGGCCATGAGTACCGTTCAGAGAGTGGGAAGGAGTTCTATGTCTATAGGCCGACTATCTCCGACTATATCTACCTTATGCCAAGAGGAGCTCAGATAATCTATCCGAAAGATCTGGGGCATATTCTTTTTCATCTAGATCTACGTCCGGGAGTCTCTGTCTTGGAGTCAGGTGTAGGTTCCGGTGCGCTCTCTTTAGGACTGTTAGCCCATGGAGCCAAAGTTGTTGGTGTCGAGATAAGAGAAGACCATCTGAACCTAGCTCGAAAGAATGTATTGAACTTCTTCGGCGAGTCCATCAAGGAGTCTTACAACCTCGTAAATACCGATATCATGACATTTGAGTCGACTGTTCGATTTGACCGTATGGTCTTAGATCTACCAGAACCTTGGTGCGTTATTGAGAGAGCACGAAGCTTGTTGCGCCAAGACGGAATACTTTGCGTCTACTTAACCAATGTAACCCAAATTATAACCCTAAACGAGGCTCTTGATAGGTATAGGTTTCATTCGAGAAGTTACGTCGAACTTCTCGAAAGGCCCTGGCACTACCGATCAATGATAGCTCGACCTGAGCATAGGATGGTAGCTCACACTGGATTTTTGATATACGCTCGACCAGGGAAAGCTATAGACTCAAAGGAGTAGCAGTTATCTATTCCGACTCCTAGTCAGCCTCGACGAAGATACACTCTCCAGGGCACTCTTCTGATGCCTCAACAACAGCTTCTTCCTGATCACTAGGTACATCAACCATCTGAGCAGACCCTCCAGGGTTACTCATTACCTCGTCCCCGTCTTTTACGTAAGCCAAACCATCGTCTAGCAGGGTGAATACTGCAGGACAGATCTCCTCGCAGAGTCCGTCACCAGTGCAGAGATCCTGATCTATCCAGACCTTCATTAAACTCCTCGCTTTTGCAGAGTGGGAAATTACAGCTAATTTGTATTACAGGCCACTCTAGTCTGAAACCATGGCAAACTAAGTTTCTAAGAATGAATTAGTTTACGTTACCTAATCGATCTCCAGAGGCTATAGCTTACTTATAAGGAGGTGATTCAGACGACTAAGTTTGATCGTGAGAATCAAGGTGGTGCTGAAATGTCTGACGCATCAGAGGCTGTGATAGGTCGACTTCAAGAAGAAGTGGCGGAGCTTAGGCAGAAGGTTCAAGACTCTCCAATAAGAGTCAGAGCTCTTGAGGAGAAGCTGCTTGAGGTTACAGGACAACTAGCCCAAGCTCAGCTCCGAAATGAAAAACTTACATTCACACTTCAACAAGCTCGAGAACATATTGCAACTCTGCGGGAAGAGGTGGAGAAGCTTACGCAACCGCCGTCTGCCTATGGAGTTTTTCTAGGCGCAAACGACGACAAAACGGTTGATGTTCATACCTCGGGACGCAAGATGAGAGTGGCTGTGCATCCTGATGTCGATGTAGAACAACTTCAAAAGGGCCAGGAGGTCGTCCTAAATGAGTCCTTTACTGTGGTCATGGCGCGTTCCCCTGAGGTGGTGGGGGAGGTAGTTGCTATTAGAGACATTCTGGAAGCTGGTAAGCGAGTTGTAATCGTTGGACGTGCAGATGAAGAGAGGGTGGCTGAGCTCGCTGGCGATCTGATAAGCGAGAAACTACGCGCGGGTGACTCAGTTCTTTTTGATTCAAGAACCGGTTTTGTAATAGAGAAACTTCCGAGACCTGAGGTCGAAGAGTTAGTTCTAGAAGAAGTTCCAGACGTTAGCTACGAAGACATTGGAGGCTTAGACACTCAAATAGAAGAGATTATGGATGCGGTTGAACTTCCATTTCTTTATCGGGAACTCTTTCATTCCTATCGACTACCGGCTCCGAAGGGTATTTTGCTCTACGGGCCCCCAGGCTGTGGAAAGACTTTGATTGCAAAAGCCGTTGCTAACTCCTTGGCGAAAAAGGTTGCCAAGGTAACTGGCAATGACTCTGTTAGAAGCTATTTCTTGAACGTTAAGGGACCGGAACTACTAAATAAATATGTTGGAGAGACAGAACGTCAGATACGACTCATCTTCCAGCGGGCGAGAGAGAAAGCTGAAGAAGGGGTACCCGTAATCGTTTTCTTTGACGAGATGGATTCACTTTTTAGAACTCGAGGTACCGGGATATCTTCAGATATGGAGTCGACGATCGTGCCGCAACTTTTGGCCGAGATAGATGGTGTCGAGACTCTCAGGAACGTGATCGTCATAGGAGCATCAAACAGAGAAGATCTAATTGATCCAGCGATACTTCGTCCGGGACGTCTTGATGTGAAGATCAAGATTGAAAGACCTGATGAGTCGTCGGCAACCCAGATCTTTGGTCGTTACTTGACAGCTGACCTACCGATTTCCCCCACTGAGATCGAATCTTTAGGTGGCGGTGATGTCAACAAGGCAGTCTCTGCAATGATCGAAAGAACGGTTGAGACGATGTATCGGACCGATGAAACGAATCGATTTTTGGAGGTCACTTACCAAAATGGAGATAAAGAGGTGCTTTACTATAAGGACTTTTCTTCTGGTGCCATGATTGAGAACATCGTACGACGAGCAAAAAAACAGGCGATCAAGAGGGAGATAGCAGGAGAGAAGGCCGGAATTCGTACGGAAGATTTGCTCTACTCTATCGCTAAAGAGTTCAAAGAGCATGAAGACCTGCCTAACACAACGAATCCAGACGACTGGGCGAAGATCTCTGGAAAGAAAGGTGAGCGAATCGTCTACATACGCACTCTGGTTACCCAAGGTAAGGAAGCTGAAGGCGGACGTGCAATTGAACGGGTAGCCACAGGTCAGTATCTCTGAAAAGATTGAGTATATAGGAGCGTTATGGCAATAGCGAAGGTCTGTGGAATTGAGACGGAGTACGGGATATCAGTTCTGGGTTCTCCTGATGCTAATCCAATATCAGTATCCTCTGTTCTTATTAACGCCTATGTGTCAGAGGTCGCAGGCAGAGTAGGTTGGGACTTTGAGACTGAATCTCCGGGCAATGATGCCCGTGGATTTTCATTTGAGGCACCAGGCAACGCAGAGATGGAGACCCATCTCGTAAATACTGTACTGACTAACGGAGCTCGACTCTATGTTGACCATGCTCACCCTGAGTACTCCTCTCCTGAGTGCATATCACCCAAGCAGGCTTTGCTGTACGACAAAGCTGGAGAGGAAGTCTTGCGGAGGGCTATGAAGGCCTCGAAAAGGTTTATGCCTCCGGGGCAAGAGATCGTGGTCTACAAAAATAACTCTGACCGCAAGGGCAACTCCTATGGATGCCATGAGAACTACATGATGGATCGAGCAGTACCTTTTGCAAAGATCGTTAAGCAGCTAACACCGTTTTTCGTTACACGTCAGATATTTTGTGGCGCTGGAAAGTTAGGTACCGAGATCCTGGGCTCGCAAGGGGAAGTATCGTTTCAACTTAGCCAACGAGCAGATTTTTTTGAAGAGGAGGTAGGTTTAGAGACTACCTTGAAGAGGCCTATAATAAATACTAGAGATGAACCGCATGCTGATGCTACGAGGTTCCGACGCCTTCATGTAATCCTTGGCGATGCTAACTTATCTGAGTTCTCGACGTTTTTAAAACTTGCCTCTACTGCAGTGGTGCTTTCCATGATCGAAGACGGAGTACTAGATGATGTGGAACTTCAGATTTGTTCCCCTGTCCAAGCTCTTAGAAAGGTCTCCTGTGACCCGGGGCTAAAGGTGACTGTTGATACTACCGATGGTCGGTCTATGACAGCTCTTGAGATCCAGTGGAGCTACTTGGAGATGGCGAAGAAGTACTTTGAAAGAGAGGGAATTCCTACGGTTGGTACTTCCGAGGAGGTCGCCGTTCTTCTAGGTCTTTGGGAGAATACCTTATCTCAACTTGAAGAGGATCCAATGCTGCTTCGACAGCGCCTTGACTGGGTTGCAAAGCTGAATCTAATTCAAGGTTATAAAGAGCGCCACTCGCTTGGCTGGAATGATCCGAAGCTAGCTGCGATAGATCTGCAGTATCACGATATTCGACCTGAGAAGTCACTAGCCTTGCGTGCAGGACTAGAAACACTGCTAGATTCAAAAGATGTAGATATGGCTGTGTTTGAACCGCCGAAGGAGACTAGGGCGTACTTTAGAGGAAAGTGTTTGGAGAAGTTTGGAGAGTCTATAGCTGCGGCGAATTGGGACTCACTAATCTTTGATACGGGAAAAGATCCTCTAAGAAGAGTACCCATGATGGATCCTTTGAAAGGAACGTTTGATCACGTGGATGGTTTAATACAAAGTAGCAATAGCGCATTAGAGCTACTTGAGGGTCTGGGCGCATAGGGGTAAAGATGGCTGAAAGAGAACAGAAAAAAAAGACACAGACGCAGAGAGAATCTGAAGAACTTCACGAGGAAGTGCAGGCGAAAAACGAATCTGCTGAGAAGTTAAAGGCTGACCTAGACGATCTGTTGGACGAGATAGATGAGGTCCTTGAAGAAAATGCAGAGGAGTTTGTGCGGAACTACGTTCAAAAAGGAGGACAGTAGCGACTGTCTTTCTCGAGGTAGCGCGTACCGTGTGATTGATTCTAGATGTGTGTCAAGTTGAAGGGTGATAAGTGAATCTTCCAATTTTCGGAGTTAGTGAAGACCCCGGTCCGAATTTCTTTAAGCTTTTGGGCTCTTTGGACCACGGTGAACCTTCGTTTTTGAAAGCTAGTCAAACACTTAAGAACGGACTGGAGCAGGTTCAATCAAGTGACGTACCTCACGGTACCACTATCGTGGCGATTCGTTTTGACGAAGGAGTCTTGATAGCCGGAGATCGCAGAGCTACGGCGGGTAATATCATTGCTGACCGTAGAATCGAGAAAGTCTATCCAGCCGACCGTTACTCGGCCGTTGGCTTTGCTGGGTCGGCAGGTCCGGCGATGGAGATGGTGAAGCTCTTCCAAGTGCAGCTTGAACACTACGAAAAGGTTGAAGGGGTGACCCTGTCTCTTGAGGGTAAGGCGAATCAACTTGCCCAGATGATCAGGGCCAATCTACCGATGGCGATGCAGGGCCTCGTGGTCGTACCGCTATTTGTTGGGTGGGATAAAGAGAGTCTGAAAGGTAGAATTTTCAACTACGACGTTACTGGTGGACGTTACGAAGAGGTGGACTACTACGCGATTGGATCTGGTGGTCGAGAGGCTCAAGCTTATGTAAAGTTTGCCTACCGTAACCAGCTATCGCGACAAGAGGTGGTTCGACTTTCACTTCGATCTCTATTTGAAGCAGCTCAAGAGGACTCCGCTACAGGAGGGCCTGACTTCATGAGAGGGATCTATCCAGTAGTGGCAACTGTAGATGAGAATGGATATGAGAGAGTCTCAGAGGACCAAGTCGCAGAGATCTCAAAGGAAGTGGTGAATGAGGTAGCTCAAGGAGGTCCCAGACAATGAGCATGCCTTACTACGTTGCTCCCGAACAAGTTATGAAGGATCGAGCTGACTACGCTCGAAAAGGTATAGCAAGGGGTAGGGCACTTCTAGGTACTCTTTATGATCAGGGAGTCCTTATCTGTGCAGAGAACCCCTCTCGATCTTTGCATAAGATCTCGGAGATCTATGATCGAATAGCATTTGCTGGAGTAGGAAAGTATAACGAGTTTGATCAGTTAAGGGTCGCCGGAGTACGCCATGCAGATACAAAAGGATATGCCTACTCCCGTCATGACGTAGATGCGCGGTCTTTGGCTAACATCTACGCTCAGTATCTTGGTCAGGTTTTTACGCACGAGATGAAGCCTATGGAGGTAGAGATTCTCGTAGCTGAGTTGGGCCCTAGTATATCGGAGAGTCAGCTTTACCATATCCTATACGACGGAACTGTTGTAGACGAGACCAACTACTGCGTACTCGGAGGAGACGCAGAGGCGGTTTTGGGACGTTTCAGCACGCTTTTTGAATCATCTTGGAGCCTTGAACAGGCGATAAAAGCTTCCGTAAAGGCTTTAGCGGGACCAGATAGGGGTCTTTTAGCTAACGATCTTGAGGTTGCCGTACTGTCGCAAGGGAACGGTCGACGAACATTTAGGCGGATCTCGCAGGAAGAACTAAAGGAGATTGTCACAGTTACAAAGGAGTAAAGAGCCATCGACGAAGACCCTAATTTCAATGGGCTAGAA
>JAKBGL010000059.1 GCA_021833085.1 Actinomycetes bacterium
ATGCAATCCTTACTCCTAAGTCAATAGCAGCAGCACTTGTTGATCGCCTCTGTCACCATGCTCATCTGATAGAGACAACCGGTGAGTCCATTCGGCTCTCTCAGGCTCTCTCAGGCAAGGGGGTGGTGCCTTTATAAAGTAACGCTCAAATCCTACTTTGGTGCCAAATGTACCTAGGGGTCTGCTGAAATACCCCTACTCGCACAGCCAGTGGGTAGGCCGTGGTCTCCCATTGGCCCTGTCGGAGCCCGGTTCCTTGCTTTGTCCTCCTCCCTTACCTCTCCCTTTGGAGGGGTAAGGGAGGAGGGGTGATGTTAACTCGCTATCACCCAGTTCCCGTTCTCTCTCGTGAGGTTGTTGCGAAGGAGTACTTTCAAGTTCCAGACCGTTCCAAGGAGGAGATAGTGCATCGTGTTCTTGGCGATCCCCCGATAGCGGAGCTTTGATCCATTGAGTTTGCGTTTCATTTGGGCATGGATACGTTCTACTCCTGGACGAATCGCTCGGTAGGCAGCTTGGGTCTCGGCTTGCTTCCAACTCTCACGTTGAGCCCTGGCGTAGGAATGATTCGGACCAAAGGTCATGACTCGTCCGCGCTTGGATCGGGTACAGCGATCCCGTAAAGGACAGGTACCGCAGTACTTGGTAAAGGAGGCTCTCCCCTTGGCGGAGATGGTCACGGTGTGACCCGCTGGGCAGGTGACCTTGGCGGGTGTCTCGGTGGTTGGTTCGGTGACAATGAAGTCATCGACGCTATAGCCATCTGGTACCGCCATAGCAAGGGGTCGGGGTTTGATGACTTCGCTATGGCCGTTCTCTGCTAGGTGCTTGGAGAGATCCATCGAGGAGTACCCGCTATCGCCATAGACGCTCACTGATTCACTCTCTTGGTCGAGAAGCTCCTTGGCCACTAACGCATCAGAGGCGTTCCCCTTGGTGAGGGTTGCACTGGTGATGATCTCGGTCTCGGCATCGATCGCGATGTGGCCCTTGTAGCCGTCGTAGTAGTTCTTCCTGGATTTGTGGACATGACGAGACTCGGGATCTACGGTAGAGATCACCCGATCCTTGGCGACTCCCCTGGTGAGCCGATAGGCTCCTCTCTCCTCGTCAACGAGTTCGACGTCTTGACCAGCCACCACCCCAAGGAGGCCAAGGGCACCGAGTTGTTGGGCATTGAGCTGTTGGGTAGTAAGGGGAGAGTCCGTAACCTGGTCCTCATCATCGCTGAGGTACCCAAGCTCTCTGGCTCGATCAATCAGTGCGTTCGCATCACGAACCAAGATGGAGAGGGTCTCATTGATAAGATCCTCGTCTGAATAGTCAATGGCAGGCTTTGCCCGTGCGTAGTCGATCTCATCCGAGAGGGGAACCAAGGAAAGCTCTGGGATGAGCTTTCTGACCCGCTTTACCTGGGCTACGATCTGGGTCATGGTGTCCTGGGTGATGACGGCATCGACAAGGACGGTAGAGTCAAGAACCCGCTTGGTATGGTGATTGAGGATCTTGGTCTCATTGATAATCTCCCGGGCCAGATCAAAGATGAGGGTAGGGGTGGAAGAGTTCTTAATGCGATTCCTCCAGTAGGTAAGCACCGAGGGGTCAAAGCCCCGATCCTCGAGATCTAGACCGAGAGCAAGCTTCCAGCGCAGGTTATAACGGACCTGATCCAAGGCCTCTCGGTCAGAGAGTCCCTCCAAGGTCTGTAACACCATAACCGAGGCAATGCGTGAGGCTGGGATTGAGGGCCTCCCGGTACCAGAGGGATAAAGGTGGGCGAACTTGGCATCGGCGAAGATCTCTCTGCGGTGCTCAGCCAGGAAGTGATAGAGCGAACCAGGCTCTAACAACGTCGAACAGAACGCGTCGGTAGCGGTGAGATGGGCCTGGGGAGATTCGGTTCCTAACATGAAAAGAGTCTACTAGGGCTGGGAAAACCCCTCAACTGCCACCAGTAACCCCCTCTCATTTTCTCCTCACTTTGGGGGTGGGTTGTTCAGCAGAGTCCTAGCTCAACAACGAATGCCTTCACTATGGGTCGTGCTCATGGGATCGGTCTTCTTTGAACCAAGGTATCTAGTGTCTGTGCTCCTAGAGGTTATGGCTTCTACAGATAGTTCGATTACGTGATCGAGGTTGGTGGTATCTGATCGCAACGCGTGCAGCTCATCGAGCGAACCACATGCTGTTTGTTCAAGCGACGTTTGCTTGCGCCTCTGTGCTAGTGATGATGTGTACTGTTTTAACCCTCATCCGCGAGACGTGCATAAAGTACTAGGTCAACAAAGTGGTCGTAGAGCCAGCATGACTGTTTGAGGATTCCTTCGTCTGTAAACAAGAGACGTTCGGGAACTGCGCGGCTCCTTATATTCTCTTGAGCAGCCTTTATCTCAACCCGGTTGATGCTCCTCTGTGTAAATAGCATATCGATTACAGCCTGACAGGATCTCGTCATAACACCGTTACCTACTGCTTCTATAGATAGCCAGTAGCCAATCTCAGCAACCTTGTTAGCTGCGTCAACTGTAACACCGATGACTCCGGAAAGTTTGCAATTGTACCATATCCCGAACGCCAGTCCTTGTCCATTAGTGAAAGAAGAGAGTCGCGACTCTATGAACCCTTGTACATCTGAAAGTGACTTTGTTTCATCTGTCCATCCCAGCCACTCTCGTAACCGCGCTCTTTCTGAGTCAATTATCTGAAGTAACGGCTCGGCGTCGGTCAGCTCAAGCAGACGAAGCTTGATGTCGGTGTCGATCTTGTGGAAGAACATCTGGGAATTTTACTGTGAAGTTAGTAAGGGCTAGTTGTTTTGCATCTGTAAGTCCTGCCTAACTGATTGCAAGAGCTGCGTCAACTGTGACGGTCGTTGCGGAAAACCAGCTTAGGTAGTGTGCTAACAGCAAATAATAATCGATCGAAGAAGCGTAAGCCGCTGGTGCTTGTCTATCAGTTTTTATAAGTTGCTTTCCTATAGAGAATGAGGATGTCACATAGTTAGCTCTTCATAGGTGGGCGTAAAGTTAGGTAGTTCTTTGCTAGCGCTCAGTTGGGTATTTAAAGTTGAAAGTGACTCGTCTATCGTCTTAAGCGCCTTGTCTTCGACCTTGTTCCAAAGCGTTGCCGCTAAAGTCTCGGTCTTATCTTCGATCTCAACTCTGAACGCAAGTCCGTCTTTGCTTAAACGTCCATCTTCTAAGAGAAGCCCTCTTGATTGAAGATTCCTTTGATCTACTAGCCACTGCTGTTCGCTCCAACCTCTCGAAGACATTACGCTCTCCTTTGATCTGTGACCGGTGAAACTTAGCAAAATGTGTGCTTGAAGGCCAGATACATCGGAACCGAGAAGTATGGAGTTGTGTATGTCACCTTTATATTCTCGTACTAATGTAGCAGCGTGAAAGAGCTTTAAGTGTGGCTTTTCAGGAATGGACACTCCAAGGTTAGCGCTATATAGAGGCTTGCCTTCGGGAGCTCCATGCAAAGCTACATCTTCTAAAAGGGAAGAAACAGACCATAACTCGGGGGAGCTGATGTACCCTCCAAGCAGTCTTTGTAAGGCGGCATCTGCACCTCTAAGTCGCGCCGCTATAAAACTTTCTGGACCAGCTGTCTCCCAGACTAACTCTGCGTGCTCTTTCACCATAGCTGGAGAGAAGTTGTAGAACGTGGCGATAATGGTCTCGTAGGTGACTCGTCCCATTGGGGCTGCACGTCCAGCAAAGTACCTGCTCCAAACGTTCTCCACCCCAAGTGACTTGTAGGCGTCTCGACACTCTTTGATAAAGTAGGTAACTATGTGAAGTCTTTCAAGGGTCATCCAAATCTGTCTCAGTAATACGAGTCGTTTTTGATCTTCGGTCATGTTGGAAAGCTATCACAGCAAACGTGTCGGTGTCTGATATCGGACCAATAATCGATGAGTCGAGAGGTAGAGTACGTCTTACACCTAGTGAGGGCATGAGTATTGAACGGTGCAAAGTGAGTTCCAACGGATAGTGAACATTAAACGTAGTGACGTGCTAAGTTGGACGGTTTTCGCTAGATTAGGAGGGATGATGGATCCAAAGATAATTGAGTTGGCGAAGGGTAAGAACTTTGCCGCATTTACGACAATATTTCCGAGCGGATATCCGCAAACATCGATCATGTGGATCGATGCTGATGACGACTATCTCCTAATAAATACAGAGACGCATCGGGCAAAGTACGGAAACATCCAAGGTAACCCGAAAGTGTCTGTTGTGATATGGGACGTAAATAATCCATACTCTTATATAGAGGTTCGTGGGGCGGTCGTCTCAACGGTACTAGGCGAAGAGGCTCTAGCTCACATCAATCAAGTTTCTAAGAAGTATACAGGTGGTCCTTATGCGAATCCAATACAGTCAGAACGGGTGATTCTAAGGATTCTGCCTGAGAGGATCCGTGTTAACGGCTAACCAATAGGTGCCAACACGTTGCTTTCAGATATCGACTTGAGGTGAAGCTGATAGGGGTGGCCTATGTAGGTCCGAAGTATCATCACCCTGTTCAATAGGTAAGTGAGCGACTTCGCTGTCGTTGTTGTGGATGAAGTGAGATTAAGATAGTTATAGAGGAGCAATGCGTGTTCGTATACGTAAATGGCAGTGTAGTTGAAAAGACCGACGCTAAAGTTTCGGTCTTTGATCATGGTATCGTTACCGGTGACGGAGTCTTCGAGACAATAGCGGTCTATGGAGGTCGCCCGTTTGCGCTGACCAGACATCTGGATCGACTTAAAAGAAGCGCCAAGGGACTAATGATCGAGGAGCCTCACTTGGACGAAGTCCGAGAAGCGATCGATCTCGTAATCACGCGAAGTGGATTAGACGAAGGCAAAGTTAGAGTAACTTATACCGCAGGAGACTCCGGGCTATCCTCCGACCGTTTGACGGGACCTCCAAGTCTGGTAGTTGCTTGCGAACTTTCTAGCTTTGGGAACGGTACCGCTACAGACGTTGTGGTTGTACCTTGGCTTAAGAATGAAAAGGGCGCCTTAAGCGGTCTAAAAACTACCTCTTATGCGGAAAACGTACTTGCGCTAGCTTACGCAAAACAACGAGGCGGATCTGAAGCGGTCTTTCAGAACTTAAGCGGAGATCTTTGTGAGGGAACTGGATCTAACGTCTTTGTGGTGTGGGATGGCGAACTTGTAACGCCGCCATTGAGTAGTGGTCCTCTAGCAGGGATCACAAGGGAGTTGGTTCTTGAAAAGATCGGTGGTGTGGAACGGACGATACCTTTGGAGACTCTTTACTCCCAAGCGATCTCTGAGGTTTTTCTGACCTCGACTATTCGCGAGATACAAGGAGTCTCCTCAATTGATGGAGTGATGATCTCTCAAGGACGAGTGGGTCCGATCACCTTAGAGGTTGCAGATGCATTTGGAAAGCTTAAGGTAGAGTTGAACGACTGAACGCTGATGTAGAGTAACTACTCGCTTAGAGTCTTTAGATTGAATTAGGTCTCAGAGTAGGAAAACAGTATCGGCAGCTAAGACAGTTCGGTCTCGGGTATTTTGGCTCCTCCCTGCCTAGTGAACTTCAAATGTAAATGGCAGGTCTCTTCGATAAGGCTAAGTTTTTTTAACTGCCAACTCGTTAGAGATGTTCGGCGGTTTTGAGTACATGTGTTTTGTAGTGGCAGCCCTTGGGTAAGACTACGTGTCGGCTCGTAAGTGCTAGATCTAGACTTGTTAGATCATGGAGTCTGCATCGCGGAGGTGGTTGTGTTAGTTGTAGTAGGAATGCGACTACTACTTGTATGTTTGTGGGAAATGGTCCCCGGAGTTAGGTAGACGCCAAATAGATCTGCGATCGATGCACCGGATTTTAATATAGAAAGGCGTTCAACAATGGAGCGGAGTTGGATAGTAAGGCTCGTAGATCTCAAGGGTTTTGGTGGAGCGAGTAGATCTGAAGGAGTGCTCCGAGTAGAAGGATCGAGCCTAAAAGGACAGATTCTCTCGCCTAGGCTAAGTGAAAGTATTGTTGAAAGAGTTACATCACTTCGCTCAAGTGCGAATAGAGTCGTCGAACTTGACTTTGACGATGCTCAAGCCGTAGGTGCGGGTATGGCATGTGGTGGAGTTGCGCAAGTAGCGGTCTTTGATGAACGAGAGTTCCCTAACGAGTACTTTGAGCTCGAACGACAAAGAACTCCCTTTGTTGTAGTTACATCTCGTCACTCCTCTGGTAGGACGCAGTGCTACGTGATCGATTCAACGTCGTCAAGGTCGAAAACCGATCTACCTCAAGAGATTCTGGACAAGGTCGAAGAAGTCAATTTTTCTATGAGAAAAGGTACCATCTCGATCCAGCTTGACGAGACTAAATACTACGTCTCTCTCGTGGCTCCGACGACTCATATCGTAACTTTGGGAGGAGGGGATTTAGCAAAGACACTTAATGAGATGACGGCACTTCCCGGATGGGACGCAGAGGTAGTTGAAAAGCGAGTTGACGGCGGTCATAAGGCAGCTATCGAGCCAGAGTCGCTACTTTTAGGACCATTGGACGCTCTGGTAGTGCTCTCACACGACCATGACTTTACTACGCCGTTCATAGCCTCTGCCTTAAAGTCCCGTTCAGGAGCTTACATCGGGTCTTTAGGATCCCGTCATACTCAAACTGAGAGACGCATGCGACTACTGGAGCAGGGTTTTGTTGAGCAAGATTTGACGGGACTATACGGTCCGATTGGGCTTGACGCTGCTGCTCAAAGTGTCGGAGAGACTGCTCTTGTGATCTGTGCGGAGATCCAAGTCCATAAGTCAAAGAGACCTTTGCGACATCTACGAGACTCTCTCGGACCCATCAACGCCTGATCCCCCAAAGAAGACAACGGTGCTTGAAAACTTCGTCGCACAGTCATTCTACGTGTAGAGTCCAAGCCTAACCTAAGTCTTTGAGCACTATGAGCAAGTAGAGCCACTTATAGACAAGAGATCTGAAACTGCGTACTACCTACTGTGTTTTCGGTGCTTGAACTCTTGGCTAAAGATGAAACCTATGACTCAGGTGGGGTAACCAATAGATACTCCAAAGAACATAAAATGCTACCTATAGAACTCAACTAATGTAACTCCAAACGTCAAAAAATGAGTCATTGCAAGGTCGGGGATCTCTTCGAATTGGCGTCGAGTCCGAACTATTTCGTGAAGAATTCTAGAGCGTGAAGTCCATCAACAATGAGAGTGTTGCCATGTGAAGCTCTTACCT
>JAKBGL010000060.1 GCA_021833085.1 Actinomycetes bacterium
ACTGTGTTGTGTTACTAGACGAGATTGAAAAAGCCCATCAAGACGTATTCAACATCTTGTTACAAGTCCTAGATGACGGGCGCCTTACCGATGGGCAAGGTAGGACGGTCAATTTTAGAAATGTAATTTTGATAATGACCTCAAACCTATCGGTCGATCCGCAGGTATTTTTTAAGCCTGAGTTTGTAAACAGGATTGATGAGATAATCAAGTTCCATTCGTTAGACTCCGAAGCCTTGCGCAAGATCGTTGAGATTCAGCTTACTTACTTGATGCAAAGGCTTGACCCTAAACGCATTACGCTGGAGGTTTCCGACGAAGCGAAAGACTGGCTCGCTAGGAGAGGTTTTGACCCGGTCTTTGGTGCGCGCCCTCTAAAGCGAGTAATTCAAAGAGAACTAGGCGATAAAATTGCCTCTGAACTGCTGGCAGGTCACTACTCTGAAGGGGGTCAGATTTTAGTCGATCTAGACCCTGATGACGAGGAACACCTAAAACTGACCTAGGAGTTTCTCTTTCGAAGGGAACTATTAAAAGTTGGAGGCATCTTGCCAGCGACCGTAGTATTAGGAACTCAGTGGGGAGACGAGGGGAAAGGGAAATTTACTGACCTTCTCGCCTCCGATGTTGACTTTGTAGTTAGGTATCAAGGTGGGCATAACGCCGGCCACACTATTGTGATCGGAGAAGACCGTTTTGCTCTTCAGCTCGTTCCGACCGGCATACTAAATTCGCACGTGGTCCCTGTAATTGGAAACGGAGTCGTGATCGATCCCAAGGTACTTCTTGAGGAGGTAGAGGTCCTTATCCGCCGAGGTGTTGATACGTCTCGTCTGATAATCTCAGGTGCAGCTCACTTGATCATGCCGTATCACCAGGAGTTAGACCGCCTTACCGAGCGATATTTGGGTAAAAACAAGTTAGGCACAACCAAGCGAGGTATCGGTCCAGCCTATGCCGACAAGGCCTCTCGCATTGGAATACGAGTTCAGGACCTGCTCGATGAGAAGATTTTTTCACAGAAGCTCGAGGTAGTTCTAAAGGAAAAAAATCAGATTCTCGCAAAAGTATACAACCGCTTACCCTTAGACGAAGGTAAGATTCTGTCAGATTACCTGGACGTTTACGCACCCAAGTTGGCTCCAATGATCTCCGACACTGTGGGAATACTGCATCGAGCTTACAAAGAGGGTAAGGAGATACTGTTAGAGGGAGCGCAAGCGACCTTTTTGGATCTTGACCATGGAACTTATCCGTTTGTGACCTCTTCAAATCCGACCGCAGGGGGTGCATGCACGGGTTCGGGGCTAGGACCTCGTCAAATAGACCGGGTCATAGGTGTGGCTAAGGCATACTTAACTCGAGTTGGAGCTGGACCGTTCCCGACGGAACTAGAAGGTGATATGGCGGATCTGCTAGTAGAACGTGGGCTTGAATTTGGGACAAATACAGGAAGAAAGCGACGCACTGGTTGGTTCGATCTGGTACTTCTGCGTCAGGCGGTCGCTTTGAACTCGGTCTCCGAGATCGCTATTACAAAGTTAGACATATTGGACGTTTTCCCAGAGATTCTGGTAGCAACTGAGTATGACGTCGATGGAGAGAGAACGTCTGACCTGCCATATCACCAATCTGACTTTCATAAGGCGAGTCCCATATATAAAAGCTTTGACGGCTGGATGGAAGACTTGACAAAGGTGACGAGCAAAAAGGAACTCCCTTACAACGCGAGAGCCTATATCAGCTTTTTAGAAGAGCAACTTGAGGTGCCGATATCCTTGGTTGGCACAGGTCCAGAGCGCGATCAATTTGTGAGTTTTAGATGAGAATCGTTGTGGTAGGCTCAGGCGGCAGGGAACACGCCTTAGCCTATGTACTTGGCAAAGAGCATGAAGTAGTAGTGGCACCAGGAAGTAGCGCTATTGGACAGTATTTCGACCTAAGCGATAAAGATCCATTGGATATAGACGCTGACCTATATGTTATCGGACCAGAGCAACCTTTAGTCGATGGGTTGGCTGACAGACTGAGAGAACACTCGAAAGCCGTTTTTGGTCCCTCAAAAGAAGGGGCGCGACTTGAAGGGTCAAAGGCGTTTTTAAAAGACGTTCTTGTGGCGGCCAAAGTCCCAACAGCTGAGCATCGAAGCTTTAGCGATCTTTCTCATGCGCTTGCGTATGTAGAGTCCATGAAACCTCCATATGTGATTAAGACAGATGGTTTAGCTGAAGGAAAAGGCGTATTAGTCACCGAAGAGTTAAGCGAGGCCAAAGAGGATATTGTGGCTAAGATGACCGGTCGACGCTTCAATGGAGCAGGTCGTACGATTGTGATTGAAGAAGGCCTTGTAGGTAAAGAACTCTCACTTTTTGCTCTATGTGACGGCCGAAACGCAGTTGCTCTTCCCGCAGCTACTGACTACAAGCGTCTATTGGAGGGAAACGAAGGTCCAAATACTGGAGGCATGGGGGCGTACGCACCTCTTTCGTGGGCGAGCGACTCCCTCCAAGAGGAGATTCTCGATACTTTAGTAAAGCCTACACTCAAAGAGCTTTTGCGAAGAGGCGTACAGTACCGAGGCGTCTTGTATGCCGGGGTTATGGTGACTGATTCCGGTCCAAAGATCATTGAGTTTAATGTGAGATTTGGAGACCCAGAGACACAGGTTGTGCTTCCAAAGGTGGAAGAAGACCTGGGAGACATCCTCCTTGAGTGTGCAGTTGGAGAGATCGACACGCGTCCGAAGGTTTCATCGAAGAGCTTATTGACGGTGGTTTTGGCGGCACCAGGGTATCCGTTATCAACTAAAACTGGAGCAGAGATCGCCGGCGTCCAACGTGCATCTAAAAGGGATGGGGTAAAGGTGTTCTTTGCAGGGACCTCTTATGACTCTGAGCGAGACGTCTTTGTTGTCTCTGGTGGAAGAGTAATGGCTGTTACCGGAGAAGGCCCTACGCTTTTAGAAGCTCGGTCCAGGGCGTACAGTGCCGTCTCAGAGATTACCTTTGAAGGAATGCACTACAGAAGTGATATTGGCGCCTAACACGGTTTTAAAGGAGAGTGTGTTTTGATTAGTCGATATGAAACCGCAGAGATGAGAGAGATCTTCTCTGATGTGCATCGTATGCAAATTTGGACTTCGGTCGAGATTGCAGTGGTCGAGGCCTTTGTTAAATTCGGTCGAGCGACCGATGAGGACCTTGCTAAAATCAAACAAAACATTCCCGTGGTTGATGAATCCTTCGTACGTGAGGTTCTTGAGAGAGAAATGATTACAAACCACGATTTAGCAGCGTTTGTGGATACTTTGCAAAAACGAGTCAACCTGAAGGAGTCTTCGTTAATTCACTTTGGATTAACGTCTTCTGACGTCGTCGATACGGCGCTTTCAATTCAGATTCGTGAGGCCCTGGTTGTACTGCTTGAGGAGGTTAAGAGAACCATCTTATCGCTCAAGGATTTGGCTATAGAACATTCAGGTACGCCGGAGATGGGTCGTACACATGGCATGCACGCTGAACCAACGACCTTTGGAGCAAAGATAGCTCTATGGGCATATCAAATGGAGAGAGACTATAACCGACTGGCAAAAGCTCTCTCCCAGATCTCAGTGGGAAAGCTTTCTGGGGCTGTTGGAACATACTCAAACATCGAGCCTGAAGTAGAGTTTTATGCGCTTTCCCTTCTAGAGCTAAAGCCTCTTTCGGCGACCCAGGTAATTGCGCGAGATATCCATGCCGAGGTCATGTACTCATTGACGTCGCTTACTACATCATTGGAGTCTTTCGCTACAGAGATAAGACATCTTCAAAGAAGCGAGGTAGGTGAGGTGTTTGAGCCCTTCCAAAGCGGGCAAAAAGGCTCGTCTGCAATGCCTCATAAAAGAAATCCGATACTAGCGGAACGTTTGGTGGGAATCTCACGCGTACTTCGCGGTTATCTTAGTGCATCTTTGGAGAACGTCGCTCTATGGCACGAGAGAGATATCTCACACTCTTCTGTGGAACGCGTAGTTATTCCTGATGCCTTCCATCTTTCTCACTATGGGGTAAAGAAGTTTCGCTGGCTAATAGAGAATCTAGAGGTGCGGACTGAAAATATGCGAGAGAATCTTGAAGATTCGCTTGGTTTGTACTTCTCGCAGTCGGTACTACTACTTCTTGTGGAGCACGGATTAAGCCGAGACGACGCTTATCGAATTGTCCAACGGGATGCGAGGAGCGCTTATGAGAAAAAGACAAAATTCTTTGATGTTTTGTGTGATGATCCGGAAGTGATAATCGATGATGAGGAGCTTAGCCGAGTGATGGATGAAAAAAGACTTTTGCGTAACGTTTCAAAGGTGCTTGAAAACTTAGAAACCATTGAAGAGAGACTCTCTCTATGATAATGCTTGCCAACGTAGGGAAAGTAAGGGACTCTTACGTCTTGGAAGAAGATTCCGAACACTTGGTCGTAGTCGCCACAGATAGAGTTTCAGCTTACGATCGAGTAATGAGTGAGGGGATTTTACATAAAGGCCTAGTTCTAACTGCAACGTCGATGTTTTGGTTTAACGAGCTGGCGCGACTCTTACCGACTCAGTCGCCGGTTCTTCTAAGTAGCCAAGCACTAGATCAGTTGGGTCTAGATGACTGTGTTTTGGGTCGAACGACTGAGGTTAAAAAAGCAGATATGGTCCCAGTGGAGTGTGTGGTCAGGGGATTCCTTGCGGGCTCCGCATGGCAGGAATATAAAGCGTACCAAAGTATCGGTGGTCGTCCTGCTCCAACGAAGTTGACGCTAGGCGACCGCCTAGCAGAACCAATCTTTACTCCCACTACAAAAGAACAAAAAGGTCACGACGTGGCACTTTCTCTTTCGGAGTTGAGGGATAAAGTGGGGACGAACTTAGCAACCCAACTTGAGGAACTTTCTCTTCAGATATATGAAAGGGCGCTGGTTGTAGCTATGGAGAAGGACTTAGTCATAGCTGATACTAAGTTTGAGTTTGGTTATATCGGAGGAGCATTGTCTCTTTGTGATGAAGTTCTCACCCCGGACTCTTCGAGGTATTGGAGAGCAGACTCGGTCCGAAGCGGAGTGGAGCCTGTTCAATTTGATAAACAGATACTGAGAGATTGGCTCTTTCAAAACTCTTGGAGTGGAGATGGAGAACCACCTCATCTACCTGAGGTGCTAAGGTCACAGATTTCTAGAAGCTATATATCGATATACGAGTCTCTGACTGGTTCAAATTTTCTAGATTGGCCGGGCTCTGGTAGCGAGGTCTGTTATCTCGGTGAGAGGTTACAGTGAAATGTATGGACGAGGAGTTGCTCAGAGCTTGTTTCTGGCAACTCGTGATTTGTGAGGATGTTTGTTGAGCTACGAGGCAAAGATCGATGTGTTTCTAAAGGAAGGGGTCTCGGACCCTGAGGGATTGACTATAGCAGAGGCGGCTAAATCCTTGGAAATTGCGCCGGTGCATAGAGTGAGATCTGGGAAAAGCTTTTTGGTCCTATTTGACCTTGCTTCTGAGTCTGAAACGTTGGCTGCTGCTAACAAGATTGGACTGGAGCTGCTTTCAAATCCGGTTATTCAAGACTTCGTGATCTCTGAGATAACGGAGATCAGCGGTGAGTAATGTAGTTGGAGTTTTGGTTTTTCCGGGAACTAACTGTGAATATGACGTTGTTTCAGCTTTTTCAGATTTAGGAGTCAAGTCCAGGCTTATATGGCATCGAGAGACGGATCTGCAAGGATTGACAAGCATCGTAATTCCGGGAGGTTTTGCTCATGGGGACTATCTACGACCGGGAGCGATAGCCCGTTTCTCGCCAGTGATGTCGGCTGTAATTGAGTTCGCCGCCTCTGGAAAAACCGTGCTTGGCATCTGTAACGGATTTCAGATTCTGACGGAAGCTGGTCTATTGCCGGGAGCACTACAGAAAAATGTTGGCCTATCCTTTCTTTGTGATGTGGTGGACTGTGAGGTAGTATCTACTAACTCTCCTATAACAGCGACTCTATCGAAAGGCGAAACTTTATCCCTTCCGATCAACCATTTCGAGGGTAACTACACCTGTAGTTCGGAAGACTTGAAGCGCTTAATCGATGAGGATCGAGTGCTTTTGCGCTACGTAAAAAATCCGAATGGCTCGGTCTATGACATTGCGGCGATCTGCAACGAGCAGCGTAACGTCGTTGGCATGATGCCTCACCCTGAAAGGGCGATGAGTGACCTCGTAGGTTCAAGTTCGGGTCGAAAAGTGCTCCGGGCAGTTCTCTCAAGCCTGGAAGTTGTAGGTTAGTCCTTAGGTTTCAACGATACCCGCACGTTTCAGGATCTCGGGCCTTACGCCC
Source organism: Actinomycetes bacterium (assembly GCA_021833085.1). The sequence continues at coordinate 6,346 of JAKBGL010000060.1, forward strand.
ATTGCTCTCCATGCGCCGTACGAGATGTTGTGTCTCTCACTATAGGACTTTGCGACTTCAATGAATAAGGGTTCGAGGTCGTCCGTATTTGCCGGCGTTTCTAGGGCCTTAAGTGCGCTTTGAAGATCTATTTTCTCTTGATTCAAATGAAGCTTTGTTAAAGACGATGCGGTAGGTAGCTTTTCTTCGATAACACTTAGCCTCTTTTTTATTGTATCTGGGGAACGTTTTCTTCCCCGTTTTGCCTTATATTTTTCCAATCCGTCCAGGTAGTCTTTAATGATTTTATTTTGTGATTTTTCGGTATCCATGGTCTTCGCACTTTCGATTACTAACATAGCTATTACTATAAACTACCTTATGGTATAATTATATCTTGACGTGGTGAAGTTAACGCTTATTGTGTTAGTCGTTCTACGAACTAATACTGTTACGCGTGCTGTTAATAAACGTCTTTTTATTTGACGCTACTTGGCTCTGAATATTAGCTCGCTATGTCCACCGGGGACTATTCTAACGGAGCTTTAACAGTAAAATTCTTAAGGCCATCTCCCTTTAGCGTTATGCCAATGGATTCAAGTCTCTCCTGAAGGGGGTTTTAGATCTCGTAGTAGTACTTTGAGAAAACGGTAGCGCGCTTAGCGATGGGTCGCTAGAATGACTTCGCTCATGTAGTGAAAGAGGACCTGTGGTGCAGCTCGGAGTGCACGCCGGCCTGTCAAGCCGGAGGTCGCGGGTTCAAATCCCGTCAGGTCCGCTGTGGTCTAGTAGCTCAGTTGGTAGAGCACACGCCTGAAAAGCGTG
>JAKBGL010000061.1 GCA_021833085.1 Actinomycetes bacterium
TAGTGCCCAGAACCGGGCCTTGTCTGAGGCATCTCAGATCAGCAAGCCGAAGCTAGCAAACTCATCCACCAGTACTCATTTATCAGTACCAGACCAGTCGGTTGCGGTGGCGTGATGGAAGCGATGCCAGGTAACTCCAACCAAACGGCGAGGCCAGAAGCCCCGTCCGTGAGGGCGGGGAGGTTCACACCTTGCACGACCGATCCAACCGTATAACCAGCCCAAGGTAACATATTGCATACCGCCTAGCAGTGCAAACTTTTGTAAAGGCGAGTACTTCGTATATGAATTCAACCGTGACTCTTATTCTTGGTCTTATTTGCGTTCAAAGACTCAGCACCGAATATGGCATTATTTTTCATACGGAAACGTTCGCTTTCCTGCGAATCTTTACGTAAGAGTGATCCTCCTCTAACGATGAGAGCATCTATGGCTTGTGCATCTACAGGTCTAGCAAAGTAGAAGCCCTGCCCATACGTACATCCAAGAGCTAGAAGTGATTCGACCTGTTGTTGCTCTTCTATCCCCTCGGCAACTACCTTGAGATCGAGTTCTTGACCGAGTTTTAAAATTGTCTTTAGGGTGGCTGGTGCTTCATCTTTTAGAAGATGGTCTGTGAAAGACTTGTCGATCTTTAACGCATCGACCGGTAAGTTCTCAAGATAGCTCAACGATGAGTATCCCGTACCGAAGTCATCTATTGCGACTTTTACCCCGAGGTTTCGCAGTAGGTGAAGCTTCTCCTTTACCACGTCCACCTGGGACATGACGTGGGTCTCTGTGAGTTCAAGTGTCAATTGAGAAGGATTGATTCCAGTCTCATTGATCACACCTTCGATCTGACTTACAAGTGAAGGTTCCAAGAGTTCGTGCATCGAGAGATTGATGTTCAACGTCATCGATCTCTTTCCAAGGACTCTATTCCAAAGCGCGAGCTGACGGCAGGCCGAGATCTGAACAAAGCGTCCTAACTCAACTATGAGGCCACTTTCCTCCGCGATAGGAATGAATATTACTGGAGACACAAGTCCTCGTTCAGGATGATTCCACCGAACGAGGGCCTCAACGCCTTCAAGTTTTGCCTCTTTGAGATCGACTACGGGTTGATATAGTACGACTAGTTGGTTCTCCTTAACAACTTGTCGCAACTCCGTTCTGAGTGTGATCTTGTCAAGGATCTCCTTTTGCATCTTGAAGTCAAAGGACGCGAAACGATATCGGTCTTGCTGCTTTGCGCTGTACATTGCAATATCCGCTTGCTTGAGGAGCTCCTCTGGATGAATATTAGGTTTTGACGAGGCCTGCCCCACGCTTGCAGTTATATAGGTAACTCCTGTGGACAACTCGTAGTGGCCACTTAGCTCATCTATTATTTTAAACGCAATTGACTTTGCGTCAGATGCATTATATTCTATCTCTAGCAATACCCCGAACTCGGCCCCCCTGAGGCGGGCTACAGTCTCCCCGCTCGGAACGGTCTTGACTAACCTTTGAGCGACCTTACGTAACAGTTCATCACCGGCCGCGTGGCCCATGGTATCGTTCACAACCTTGAAGTCGTCAAGATCGATGCAGAGGACTGCGATCGTTGCTTGATCTTTTGTACTTTGTCTTAGGGCGCTAGACAACCTTTCGCTAAAAAGTACTCGATTGGGAAGATCTGTCAATGAATCATAGAAGGCGGAGTGCGCGAGCTGGAGTTCGAGCTGATGACGGTCACTAACATCTCGAGCATTCAGTACAATAGCGCCAACGACTGGATCGGAGATGAGGTTTCTAGCCAACGACTCCATAGATCGGTAGGTTCCATCGATATGGTGCCACTTTGTTGTCAATGTGGTAGATCCCTCTTTTGTGCACGCACTTAGTTCTGCCATTAGTAGCAGCTGATCGTCTCGCACGACAACATCTACAAACTTCTGACCAAGCCACATCTCTACTGGCCAACCTAACGTACGCTCCCAAGATGGAGTTAAGTAGACGATGTTCATCTCGGAGTTTAAAACAACTATGACGTCAGATAAATTTTCAATTAACGATGCAAAACGTGCCTGAGCATGTTCTCGCTCTCGCTCTGCGGTCAGTTCGGATTCTAGCTTTACGCTCGAGAACTTCCTGAAAAGTAGAGTCGTCATTAACGCGGCAAAAACCATCATCGCAAGCGTCTCAATGTCAGCGACCAAAGATGTGTCTTTTGCGATCTGTTGCTGCTGACGGGCTGTCATGGCAGTTTTTGACTCAAGTTCACGATATTGATTGGATAGTGGACCAAGAGCCCACTTGGTTGCTTGTACTAAGTTACCACTTCTAACTAGGCTCACTCCTACAAATACCATCGACTCATAGTTCTTCAAGAACGTGGTGCTTGCATTAGTAACTAACTGGGGCGATTGCTCCTCAACGGAAACTTCGTCGTGAAGGAGTTTGGTTTTAGCCGCGGTAATTGCTAATAGGACAGAGCGGTTGAAAGACTTAGACTCGATGAGCGCCACGAGCGAAACCATTTGATCTCCACCGAGACGGGACAAATTAGCAAGTGATGCTACTGTTTCTTGAGAACTCTCTACCTGTCCAAAAAGGGACACTACGCTTATAGCCATTCCTAATGCGATCGCGGCAACAACCAGTAGGGAGACTAACCATCTAGTAGTTGACTTCAGTTTTAGAAACTGAGCCCTTGCTATGTCCATAAATTTGTATCGGACATGGGGATAAAAACCTAAGCAGTGGCCCGCTTCAAGAAGTTTTGGTCAAGCTGATTAGAGAATAAAGCGTGTGATTCATGGGTGTACTTTTGAAACTAGATACTATGTTCTTCTAAGTCAAAAGCGTGCTCTACATTTGTAGCTCCAAGTTCCCGTGCTCGGGCCAATGCTACAAATGGAGAGTTTGGATATGCTACATGAGTCAGCAGAAGCTTATCTACTTGACTTTTTTTTGCAAGCGCTACGCAAGCAGATACCGTCATGTGTAGATCTGGAGGGTACGCCTCGTTCTCGTCAATCCAAGTGGACTCGCAAAGAAGTAGATTTACTTTGTCGCTGAGGATTTCAAGCGATTCACAAGGGCCAGTATCGGCTGAATATGCGACACTTTTGTCATCTGCCGTCAACTTCAGTCCGTAGGTCTGAACCGGATGAGCCATGAGTTCAGCGATAGCCTCAAAAGGCCCTATCTTAAAGTATGAGGATGGTTCAACGATGTTTACGTTGACGATATCTTCTAAGTCACCACCCAAGAGTCCTTTTATCGCCGACGCGGTATCAGATCCAGTATAAAGTTCAAGTTTTCGTGCTGGAGTGCAGGCAAACTTGCGATAATGGTATATCCCAACAAAGTCAGCTATGTGATCGATATGAGAATGAGATAGAAAGACGCCATCAAGATGCCCAGGGGTTGTAAAGTTGTAAAGATTGCTCATCGAGCCGTTCCCTGCGTCTATAAGCAGCTGATATCCGTCGTGCTGCAGGAGATATGAAGAGCAAGCCGACGCTGGTGCTGGATAGCTGCCAGCACTTCCTATGACCGCAAGACGCACTTAACGAACCTCATCTCTTCTACTGATTAAAAACTACTACATGCTGCTGTAAATACTAAATAGTCAGTAGATAACATCTATCATCTAAGCGCTGAGAAAGTGTATTCTATAGTTATGGCGCTTGGTTCTAAGGAATAACATGAACTTACTGGTTTTCCCACTGTTTCTTAGTTTTATCGGGTTAGCAGCTGTTTTATTGGTTCTTTCGAGGCATGGGGCTTTTATGGAACGATACCGCTCTCAAAGAGCTCAAGCTGGTGCCGTTGAGGTTGCTAAGTTAGCCGCTAAGCGGGTTCAAGACTTTCCAAGGATAGTACTAATAGCGGTCGTTCGGCACGAAGAGACTCTATTGTTGGGTTACAAGAAAGCCGAAGGGTCTCTTGGGGTGAGAGATGACACTGCTAAGTTCATAGACAGACCAGAGTTAGGAGAGACAATGATAGCTTGGCTGCCTCGCGAGGATGAGCTTCTCGCCTCGACTTTGGATAACTGGTGTTCGACTCGCGCCGAGTTATACATGAAGATTGATACACAAAGTCGTGTTGTGCGACTCTCAAACATGGATCTTGAGTCAACGGTAGAGTTGACACTTACTCCAACATCTAGTCGCTGAGGCGCTCCTAAGTCAGGTACGCCAGTTGCGAAGAGATTTTTTATTACTCTGGGTATATTGAAGTATATGGTTCCTGGACTTGAGTATGTGGCGGCTTTTGGAGGGGGCATAGTCTCGTTCCTGTCACCATGTGTTCTTCCTCTGGTTCCAGCGTATCTCTCTGTAGTTAGCGGTGTCGAGACTAAAGAGATAGTCTCGAGTTCTGCTCAGAACATGAAGAGGATTGCGATTTCAACGTCTCTATTCGTACTTGGATTTGGCTCGGTTTTCACGGTCTTAGGTTTAACGGTTAGCGCACTTGGTGCATCAGTAAATGCTTATAAACCACTCTTAGTTAGGGCATCTGGAGTCGTGCTTTTGGTGATGGCCGCATTCCTGGTGGCTTCTGTATATTTGAAGTTACCTTGGCTCTATCAGGAGAAGCGGTTTCATCCACAGCTATCTAAGTTCGGCTTGTTGGCATCCCCGATAGCCGGTATGGCCTTCGCATTTGGGTGGACCCCTTGTATCGGACCGATCCTTGCTTCCGTACTTACGGTTGCGGCGACTGGAGGGAAAGTCACTCAGGGTGCACTGTTGTTAGTCTCTTACTCACTTGGTCTAGGCGTACCGTTTTTGGTAACTGGGCTTGCATTTTCCAAGTTCGTTGGCGCGTTTACCTTTGTCAAAAGACACTTCACCGTACTCACATCTAGCTCTGCTTTTGTACTAGCGGTATTTGGTGTTCTTTTGAGTATCAACGAGTTTTCATGGGTAACAATTCACCTAGAAGGCCTCGCCAACTCCATTGGGCTTGGTGCGCTAAACAAGTTGGGCTAAGGGAATTGCTGGGTAAATATGGCTTTACGACAGAGAGATTAATTCGTAGTACTCATCGTTCATGAAGTCCTCATCCCCCTCAGGCAGAAGAAGGACGCGCTCTGGATCAAGTGCTCGAACCGCTCCAGGGTCGTGGGTAACAAGAACTACGGCGCCCTTATAGCCCTTTAATGCTCCAAGAACTTGCTCTCGAGATATGGGATCTAAGTTATTGGTCGGTTCGTCAAGCAGCAAGACGTTGGCCCCTGTGGTAACTAATGCGGCTAATGCAAGTCTTGTCTTTTCTCCACCGGATAGAGTCCCAATCTTTTGGCCCATCATCTCAGCGGTAAAGAGAAAGCTTCCTAACAAAGATCTGAGGTCCCTGTCTTCCATTGATCCAGGAGCTTTTGATCTCAGATACCGATATACGGTCTCTTCGTGATCCAAGGTTTCATGCTCCTGAGCGTAGTATCCGATAAGAGCACCATGGCCTAGTGCTATCGTTCCTGTGTCTGGAGCCTCAACTCCAGCGAGAACCTTTAGTAAGGTTGTTTTTCCGGCGCCGTTTAGTCCGAGGACAACGACTTTTGATCCGCGGTCGATAGCTAGATCAATCCCCATAAATACCTCTAAAGAGCCATAGTTCTTACTTAAAAACGTTCCCTGGAGTGGCGTTCTACCGCAGTAAATGGGTTCTGGAAAGCGCATCTTCGCGACCTTGTCCTTGCCCTTCACCTGTTGAATCGAGCCTTCAATCTTTGAAGCACGGGCATCGAGTACCTTTGCTTTGCGAGCACGTTTCGAGGTAGATCCGCGCATCTTGTCAGCCTGTTGGCTCAACCTATGAACTTCCGTCTCAGCTCGTTCTCGTTCTTTTCTTGAACGATCTTCATTTTGCGCCCTGGCCGTTAAATATCTATCATAACCCAATTGATACATCTCTAACTTAGATGTGTTTGCATTTAGATACGACACCCGATTAACGACATCACGCAGTAACGCTACGTCGTGCGAGATTACGATTAACCCACTTTTGTGCCCACGCAAGTATCCCTTTAGCCACTGAATTGAGTCGGCGTCTAGATGGTTTGTCGGTTCGTCTAAGAGTAAGGTCGTCGCATTTGAGAAAAGGATTCGAGCGAGCTCGACCCTTCGTCGTTGCCCTCCGGATAGGTTTCCTAGCGGTAGTTGAAAAAGTCTTGATGGTATCCCAAGCGATAGACATATAGCCTCTGCCTCTGCCTCTGCTGAGTATCCACCTAGAGAGGAGAAGCGGTGTTCAAGTTCCCCATAGAGCTTTGTCCCCTGATCAGCCGTGTACTCGTCTTTGCTAGACATCTTTTGAGTTGCCAGGACTAACTCACGCTTCAACTCCGAAAGACCCCGGCCGGAGAGAACCCGTTCAAAGGTATCTTGTTCTAGGTCAACGGAGCGGGGATCTTGGGGTAGGTACCCTATCGATCCACTAAAAGCGACCTCTCCTTTTGCGAGTTGGGTCTCCCCAGCGAGGGCCTTTAGTAAAGTGGTCTTACCTGCGCCGTTGCGACCGACAAGACCCATCCTATCGCCTACGTTTAGTGTGAAGGTGGTCTCCTCCAAGAGAAGCCGCGGGCCAATTCTCAGTTCGACTCCGACTGCTCTTAGCAAGTATGTTCCTCCGTTAATTTATCTCTTAATGGTAACGTAAGATGGTATTGAATATCCTCTCTCAGGAGCCAAAGGAACGAAGCTTCTCGCTCAGTACCGAACCCAATACCTTCGCAACCCACGGATCGTTAGAAATCTTCGCGAGTTGTACTAAAGTATAAGCTTACTGTGAACTCCTTAGGTCACGTCACGGCAGTACGGATCAAGTGGTAGCTTCAATGGTATGTTGAAGTCGTTGTACGGCGCTTTCGATATCGACTTCCACTTCTTTTGCCCCTTCTGGTGCAATATATATGATTTTTCCGCGAACTGCTTTCTTATAGGTACTGCCCAACGTCCAGGCATACAGTGCTATCTGATAGCTGTACCTCGGAAAGCTGTCTCCGTTGGCTTCAGGTAGTACCGCTGCTGACTTGAAGTCTACGATCTCTACGTGGTTTTCATACTCAATTAGTAGATCAATAAAACCCTCGAACCACACTCCAAGTTCATCGGAGACCCTTGAAACAAAG
>JAKBGL010000062.1 GCA_021833085.1 Actinomycetes bacterium
TTAGAGGAGTTAAAACTCTCTCTTTTGCTTGCACTTGTTGCTCCAGAGATCTCAGGGCTGTTAATCTCAGGGACGAAGGGCTCGGCCAAAACGACGCTAGTCAGATCTGTAAAGGAACTTCTGTGGGACTCCAGCAAGTTCGTTGAGATGCCTCTTGGCGTTACCGAAGATCGAGTAAAGGGATCCATCGATATTGGAAAGACACTCTCTGAGAAGACCGTCCACGTAAAAGATGGGTTACTAGCGAAGGCAGATCGTGGAGTCCTCTATGTGGATGAGATCAATCTCCTACCTGACCATATCGTAGATCTTATCTTAGATGCAGCGGCGACCGGGGTAAACCACGTGGAACGAGACGGCGTCTCCGTTGTCCAAGATGCAAGGTTTGTGCTCATTGGAACGATGAATCCGGAAGAGGGTGAGTTGAGACCTCAGCTGCTCGACCGCTTTGGTCTCTCCGTGGTGGTGAGCGACACACTATCTAAGGATGACCGAATTGAAGCACTAAGGCGCCGACTTGCGTTTGACTATCGCCATCACCAGCTGCTTGCAAAGTACTACGACCAAGACGAAGCCATAAAGATTCAGATCAGTGATGCTCGTTCTTTTTTGGAGAAGCATGATCCAAGTACGCTCGTATCAGAGGAGACCATCTCTTTTTCAGTAGATCTCGCCCTTGCCGTGGGGGCTGAGGGTCTACGAGGAGATTTAACGTTGCTAAAGGCGGCTTTAGCACTGTGCGCTTTGGAAGGGAGAGCGTATATCACAGTTGGTGACTTAGAGAAGGTAGCTCCGCTAGTGTTTGCACACCGAGCTAAAAGGAGTCCCAATGAGGCACCAACAAAAGGAGGCGCAACCGATCGAAAGTCCGAGGGCGACCGATCGAAAGACCGGGGCGAAAGTACGGAGTTTGCCGATCAAGGTACCCGAAAAGACGATAAGAGATCTTCGGCTTCTACCTCTGAAGGCACTCGCGATAGGGGAGCAGAAACAGACGATCTTGGCGAAGGTCCTAATACGGATAGTGACGGAGAGCCAGGAGGCTCAAGTGGTGCCCCCGACTTAGATGTTGGAGAACGTTTGAATGAACTATCCTCAATATTTAGCCGTCCGGGTTCAACGAACTTGGAGTCTTGGAGACGTCTAGGACGTGAAGAGCGAACCGTGTCATCGTTTTCACCAGGTCTATCAATTAATCTCGCGGCCTCTATTTTACGAGCGTTGGAAGGGGAAGAGTCGACCTCTTCGGACCTAGTTATTCAGGAAAGGGCCCTGCTTTTCCGATCTCGTCAAAAGATAGCGGAATCTACCGTAATCTTTGTCGTGGATATCTCGAAATCAATGGGAGTTGAGTCCCGAGTTGCCCTTGTAAGAGAGGTCGCTTCTTCCTTGTTGAGCTCTGCTTATGTCAAGCGTCTAAAGGTTGCGTTAGTAGTCTTTGGTGGACAGGAGGCCACCATAGCACTGAGGCCAACGCGAAGTCTTGAGGTAGTTCGGGCGCGTCTGGAGTCGTTGACATACTTGGGACGAACGCCGCTTGACTCGGCTATCGAAGTATCGAGACAGCTCGCGATCCAAGAGAAGAACAAAGGTGTTGAGCCACTTTTGGTGTTCGTTACCGATGGCCGAGCCAACTTTACCGCTTCTGCAGACTCTCCTTTTGAACGGGCTATTGATGAGGCACGAAAGATTAATAAGGCCGGTATCACTTCGGTTGTGTGCGATTTTGACCTTGGTAAAGGTGGCTCTAGTTATGCAAATAAGATCTCGGTAGAGATGGGTGCAACTTATCTTGAGATGATAGAAGGGTCTGCTGCTGGTGAATAATTCGTCACTCAGATGCTAGGAAGCGAGACTTTGGTGAGGAAGCCGATATCTTCGAGTGTGGCGAGCACTGTGGCTTATACGATTGTTGGTGTGTAAGTGTACAGTAGAGAGGTGTAACGACCTGTTGTGGCTATAAGCGACGAGTTCTTTCGAATCGATGGTCCAAGTACTGTAATTTTGGGGGATAATTTAGAGATTTTAGGTAAGTTGCCTAGTGAAGTCTTTCAGCTAATTTATATAGACCCACCCTTCAACACGGGCCGTATCCAGTCAAGACAGTCCATAAAGACGGTGCGCTCTGAAGGTGGTGCCAGAGTTGGGTTCAAGGGAGCGTCTTACGAGACGATTAAAGGCAAAGTGACCTCTTATGACGACGCGTTTGAAGACTACTGGAGCTTTCTGGAGCCTAGGCTTGAAGAGGCGTGGAGAACGCTGACTGCGACTGGAACTTTGTATCTTCACCTTGACTATCGTGAGGTCCACTATGCGAAGGTTCTACTTGACGCCCTTTTTGGCAGAGACTGTTTCCTCAATGAGATTATCTGGGCGTACGACTACGGAGCTCGGAGTAAGAATAGATGGCCCGCAAAGCACGACAATATATTGGTCTACGTGAAAGATCCACGTCACTACCGCTTCTACTCAAAGGAGGTAGATAGAGAGCCCTACATGGCACCTTCTTTAGTTACACCCGAAAAAGCAGTGCTGGGGAAGCTTCCCACCGACGTGTGGTGGCACACAATTGTGTCTCCCACTGGAAAAGAGAAAACAGGATATGCAACCCAAAAACCTGAAGGAGTACTACGAAGGATAGTTCAAGCTAGCAGCACTAAAGGGGATTGGGTTATGGATTTTTTCGGGGGAAGCGGCACTTTGGGGAAGGTCGCGAGTCAGCTCGAGCGCCGATTTGTTTTAGTCGATAAAAATCCTGAGGCTTTTGAGATAATGAGAGATCGACTCGGCAGCGGATCTCAAAGGCTCCCAATCGTTTATCTCAACACGAATGACGACGTGGATGACTGAACCTAAGTCGAGCCGATCCAAGTTTTGCTCAGTATACCTAAGCCCCGTCTGTTCGTTTAGTTTGTGTACTCAACTTTCAGACCGTAAAGGCTAGGTTTCGAAGTACTCTCTCGGCTTGGTCTAAGTCTCCTGTCAACTCAACGAATCCATGGAGTAAAGAAATATCAGGGTCTACTCTGCCAGCGATAAGACGCATGTAAAGTAACATCTCCATCTCCAATGAGCAGCTCTCATCTTTCTTAGGAGCGACAACCTCTCCACGTCCATCTATGAGAGCAACGGAAAATGGCGGCGCTCCTTTGATATGGAAGCCGACTACTGCTCCGCTTTGCAAAGCTGCCTTTTTCCCGACTACGTACCCCATATTAGACACGGCTTCCAAGTAAGCACGTAGAGCTGCAGCGGTATCTGCACCACCGACGTTACTTAGGGCTTCTCGTATGTCTTGTTCGTGGATCCAGATGTCAAAGACGCGAATTGACATAAAACGTGAGTATGGTACATCACCGATCGGCGACCACCCTAACTTTTGAAAGTCGCTCTCGTCTAAGCCCTCAATGGCGAGTTGCCTTTGCAAAAGCGTCTCTTTTAGCATGGTTATTAGATCTATTGCGTCAAGGGAGCGAAGCTGTGCCACCCATCGTTCGTTCACGCTGCCGATTGGATTCTTGATGTGGCTTAGGCCATCGACGACTACTTCAGGTGGTGGTTCCCCGAGCAGCATCTTTTCGACTCCTACTATGTGAGCTATTACGTCTCTAACGGTCCAACTTGGACACGAGGTCGGCATGTCGAACGTGTCCTCGTCGAGAGAGTCCACGATCTTGACAAAGTTATGCCATGAATCCTTTAGGTCTGCTATAACGTCTCGTCTGTCGTAGTTTGGGATCAATAGTGAACTCATGGTTAGCGCTTTCGGGAGGTGCAGATGGGATCTAACTGTTAGCTTTGATTCTATATGAGGAAGGTTAATCTTTCTAGTCGTTCACTAGGACTAGACCTTAGATGGATGCGTTAAAGTACTGCTATTGGGACGAGTCTCCCTTGTGGGTACTTATATGTAGCCTTAGGCTTAGGTCTTGAACTAAGTTGTATCAATGACCTCAGATAGATCCTATGACCGTCTAAGTGAAGAAATCATTGAACAGCTAAGTGGACCGTCTTTCCAAGGGTTAGCGACCTTTGCTAAAAGACCTTTTGTAGCCTCAGTAGAGGATTTGGACAAGATCCACCCGGACGTGGCTATCGTTGGAGCACCTTGGGACGATTCGACGACAAATAGGCCTGGAGCTCGGTTTGGACCTCGAGCCTTACGGGCTCTCGCTTATGGACCTGGTACCTATCACCTTGATCTAGCTATTGAGATCTTTGAATATCTGTCGGTAGTTGACTTCGGGGATGCAATATGTTTTCCTGGACTGACTGAGATCTCACACAAAGCCATAGAACAAAGGGTATTTGAACTCGCCAAACGTAAAATCCTGCCGATTGTGCTGGGTGGGGATCACTCCATAACCCTTCCATCTGTAACTGCGGTAGCTCGGGCCTACGGATGGGGACGAGTTGGTGTAGTGCACTTTGACGCGCATGCAGATACTGCTGATACTACTGGCGGAAACCTTTTAAGCCATGGTACGCCCATGAGACGCCTAATTGAATCGGGAGCTGTAAGAGGTGAGAACTTTGTGCAAGTGGGCCTTAGAGGCTACTGGCCTCCGCAAGAGGTGTGGGAGTGGATGCGATCTCACGGTATGCGTTGGCATATGATGCAAGAGGTCTGGGAGAAGGGATCTGTTTATGTTATAGAACAAGCGATCTCCGAGGCTTTGGAGGGGTGCGACGCCGTCTACCTCTCCGTTGATATCGACGTCTTGGATCCCGGTTTTGCGCCAGGAACCGGTACGCCAGAGCCAGGTGGCATGATCCCTTCAGACCTTCTTCGGGGAATAAGGAGGATCGTTGGATCGGTAAATCTGGTGGGCATGGATGTAGTTGAAGTCTCACCACCGTATGACTCATCTGAAATAACGATAAACAACGCCCACAGAGTAGTCCTTGAGGCACTGGCTGCTCTAGCTAATCTAAAACGCTCGCAAACGTGAAGGCCAACTGGCTTTATAGTATCTAAATATTTATCCAAGGAGCCTATATAGGCTCCTTGGATCTGACTGGACGGTTATGTCTCCTGAACGCTCGACACGTGAAGTCGGGCCACCGTTGCGCTGTATCTAAGCAGGCGTCTGAGGGATGGCAAAGATACCACCTTTTGCGTCAACGTCTTTTACTCTGAAGAGCTTGTTTCTAAGAGTTCATTCTCTTTGGATACTCCTCTTCGAGCTAGGAGCCAGTAGATTAGTGCGCCCGCGGCGAGGCCCGTAAATATGGAGAAATCAGCTCCGCCTCCTGAGGTTTTTGTAGTTGTGAGGTTCGAGATAGGACTTATGTAGTGTGGGTATGCGTCGAGCGCCATTAGCGCGGCCACCATACCGCCTACCTGAGCGATGATTGCGGGCCAATGTATCCCGTTCCCTCTAAAGTAGAGGCCGCCCTTTGTCTTCTGAAGATCTTCAGGAGAGTAGCGCATCTTGCGGAGTAACCAGTCGACGAGATATATCGCTGTCCAAGGCGCCACCCACACGATGATGAACAGGATGAATTCGTTGAGTAAATTATTGAATGAACTCGCAAATACTGCATAAGCTGCGAGCGCAGTACACAAGACGGTATCTAAGATAACAGCCTGCCACCGCTTTAACTTTAGTCCCAACGCTTGTAGCGTTACTCCAGATGAGTAGAGATCTAACGAGTTGATGGCGAAGATCTGGACGATCGCAACCACCAGATACGGCCAAAGGAACCAGCCGGAAAATGCATGGGCCATACCGGTTATCGACGCATTTTGGCTGCCTACGAACGTTGCTACAGCGGCTCCCAGGACCATCAGGAGGACTGATGGAATGTAGCTACCTAAAAATACCGAGAGTACTGTGGCCTTTTTAGAGGCTCCTCTCGGCAGGTATCTTGAGTAGTCGTTGCCGTTTTCGGTCCACCCAAGTCCTGATGCAGAGATTATAAAGGCGAGACCCTCAAAGTACACTTGCCATGAGGCACCGTGGCTGACGGCGTTTAACTTCACTTTAGTGACTGTCAAAACCGCAAATACGATGAAAAGTGCTACGAAGGGCCAGAACAATAGTCGTAGTGTCTTTAGGATCTTTTCGTGTCCATAAAGTGGAAGAACTAGCTGGATAAGACCTGCCCCAACCACAAAGGCGATCTTGAGCGTAGTTGAAGGGTGGACCACTCCTGCCTTGTCAGCAAGTGCCAGAGCCGCAAGAACTATAATAGCGACCCCCTCGGTCTCAAAACCCACTTGCGTGAGCCAATTGAAGAACGCTAAGAGCTTTGAGCCTTGTACTCCAAATGGCGCCCGATTGATGGTAAACGTCGTGGTTCCTGCCTCTGGTCCTTGTAAGGAGGTGAGCCCAAGTAGCACGTAGGATAGGTTCCCAATCAAGATTATTGATACTGCTTGTAGAAAGGTAAAGCCAAAACCGTAAAGGACTGCTCCGTAGACGAGATACTCCACGTTAAATAAAGCTCCGGACCACATCCAAAAGAGGTTGTGGGGTTTAGCCCATCTCTCATCCTCGGGGATATAGTCGATCCCTCGCTGTTCAATGCCGACTGGCCCTGCTTCGGCTACTGGAATCTCCAGCGCTTCTCTCAAATTTCATCCTCCTTGTGCGTGGTTCGTACTTAACTTACTGCCTCTTATGATGCTGCATTCTAAGAGATATATTGCCTGCTCCCAAGTGACCTTTAGTGCGAATGCAACTCTCGCACCCTTGGCGGGTTCTCCTCTATCACACATAATACGCCAATAGTGATAGTTTCGTTCTTACCTCACCAAGCGTTGTCAGTGCAGATGCACTGGACTTATCTGTTCTTTTTAGATGGTAAGTCAACTCATCATCTAAAAAGTCACTTCTACCAGATGATCTGGGAACGAACGGGACGCTGGTCTCAACTCGGAAAGGTCTGGTATCTGACCAGTAGTAGATATCTGGGACTTCCGATTTGAGCAGGGAATTTAGTCAGTCCTAGCCACATGCGAGGGGTGAGTTTGGGAGGATCAAAGGGTTCTGCCAAAATGGGTTAATCAACCAACTCAACTTGGAGAACCTCT
>JAKBGL010000063.1 GCA_021833085.1 Actinomycetes bacterium
TCTACCTCTGTACTACATACATTGGATGTAAGTGTCTTTGTGGGCTTGGCTCTGACCAAAGAGCCTCCACAGTTGTGATGCAGTTGAAAAAGAGGAAGTAGCGATCCACCACTACTACCGTGACTTTCACACAATGTTAGCAAAATCACTGGGGTCGCCTAATCAAAGTGGTCGCCGTTACTTTGCACAGCGAGTCTTGATGTTAACAACTATCTCCACCTGCAATGTTCATATCAAGTTACCAAAGCAATGTCATCGACTAGGGAAAGTGATCTGGCAGGTCGTTCTCATACAAGACAACGTCACGGTCTGACAGATTTTCTCGAACCCAAGCCACCGCCGCATCGCGCGTTCTAACTTCAACAATCTGCTTCAAAGTCGCGCCCGATCCCGCAGCTCCCTCTTTTGCACCTTTCCGAAGTGCCTCACGGTTGGTTCGTCCCACGATAATGAGGATAGAAGCCACCTCAGCAATAGCCCTTGCGAACTTTAAGTTCTCTATAAACTGCTTATGGCCTAGCTCAACCATTCCCGGGGTAACAACCACTCCTCGTTTGCCAACATCGACTCGTCGCTGAAGCGCAGTCAGCGCTCGTCTTGATCCAGCCGGATTCGAGTTGTAGGTATCGTCCAGGATCTCAATCCCACCGTCTCCTGCGACTACTGCGTTTAGTCGATTAGGCGGAGCCTTAATATCACTTAGCGACTCCGACAATGAACTCTCATCCACTCCGATAGCTAAAGCAGCCGCTACCGCACACGCGAGGTTTCCGGCGGATATATCACCTTCGTCGACCGCTCCAATACGTCTTTGTTCCACGTAGACCACCAGTTGACCCTCGTCGTTGCTCTTTACGCTCACATACGCCGAGAAGTCCTTCTCTGAGACTCTTAGAACCTTCTTGCCCTCAAGCTCAAGAGAGTTAGCCGCCAGTGCAAGTTTTGGATAGTCCACATTTATAACAACGGTTTTGGCTGGTACCGTAATCTCTGACTTCGCCTTTAGTATCTGATCCTCGGATCCAAAGCGTTCTAGGTGCACGGGGCCTAACGCACAGATCACAGAGACATCTGGAGGTATCCAAGAACACAGACTCGCAATCTCTCCATGTCCAAAGGTTCCCATTTCAGCTACTAGTAGCTCTATAGAGTCGTCTAGATGTTCGTTTATCGTACGAGCTAGACCAGCTCTATTATTAAACGAGGCTGGTGAAGCTAGAACCGCCATAGAGTTTCTTGCCAAAGTTGCGATGTAGTTCTTGGTAGTTGTCTTGCCGAACGACCCAGTGATGGCGATTACCTTTGGACGGTTACGCTTCAACTTCGCTTCAGCCTGGAAGACAAACTTCGATAGTCCTCTAGATTCAATAGGCCTAGTGAGCCACAGTGAAGCCTCAATGATAATAGGCATCATAAGAGCAGCCAACGATAGGTAAAGATACGGAAATGAGAGCGCCAAAGAGATAGCAAATCCAGCAGCGTAAACCACTAACACTGTTAGCATTAACCTCTTCATTCGAGAAGTCAATGCCAACTTCGAAGTTCTACCCCTTACAGAAAGACCAAGAGGGAACACCAGCATTAACACCGCTACTGCGCCTACTAACACAGCTCGACCAACTGGAGAGACTCCATCTCGAGCCTGTATGGCAGCGAGAAGATATGCAAATACAAAAGCTATGGCGTTTATTCTTGCCGTTCTATAAGACCACCACCTAAGAGCAAATCTGGTGGTATAGGAGAGTATGTAGTGCTCTCTTTGAGCGACTCGTAACCACTTAATAGCCGAAAACAAAGAGGCTATAGTTCCAACAGCTCCTGCCGCTACTAGCGCGGCCATATCTGTACTCAAGAGTTCGCTCCAAGGAGATTGTCAGTGTGCTTCAGGATAACTTCGGCGACACTACCTGGTGCCTGTAGTGGTAGATGATGGCTCACCTTTGGTACAAATACACAACTTGCTCTTGGAATAAGCCGTGCAGCAGCATTTGCCTGAGAGGTAGGGGTGACCTGATCTAACTCCCCGTACAGCAGCGTTGTCTCCACCTTTACCATCGGCAAGAGGTCTCCATAGTCCTCGTTTACTATCTTCACCAAGGTTTCTCGGAGAACTCCTGTAGAGTTCCGATAGTCTTCAGAACCATATCTTTGCCTTAGCTCCTCCATCTTATCTTCGCTTAGAAAGCCAAGGGCCCGCAGTTTTCTCGCTATCTTTATTGAAGTGGCCACCTTTGAGTTCGTTTTTTCCCTTATGAGGGGAGCTCCGATGAGGACAACGCCACCTAGGTTTGGAACCATCTGGTGTGCCGCCATCTGAAGTGCAATCCTGCCGCCTAGAGAGTGTCCGACTAAAACTACACTTTTTTCTTTTCCATATAACGTCTGAGCTTCGACAAGAAGATCAGCCATCTGCCTACCGTACTCATAGGTGGAAAGGGCGTACTTTGGTATCGGCGAACTCCCAAAACCTGGCAGATCGACGCCTACGACCTTCAGGTGGGGAAAGCTGTTACTTCGAGACAAAAGACCAAATACGTCTTCAAAGTCACTAGAGCTTCTACCCCAACCATGCATAAGCAACACTACTAGGTCTCCCTCACCTTCAACGTGGGCAAAGACCTTGCCGCCACAAAATCCTTTTAGCAAAGCGCCCTCTCCCTAGCAGTGGCCACCATGGACCCATACGGTTATAGCACTGAGAGATTCTACCTAGATATTTCGCAGTATCGCTTACTACCCATCGCCAGCACCTTTTCCATCGTCTATGCGAGAAGATGAAGAGGTAAATACATCGTCCTCGTCATCGAGGTAGGCCAAACACCATGAAGCGTGCCCTTCCTCGGAGTCCCCTCCGCATTCCTCACATCTAACCTTCGGTTCGATAAACGCTCGCTTGGCCTTTCTCGCCTCTTCAAACTTGCGGTGGCGTCCTTTTTTCACGAGCAGCTCCTCGAATTAATTAAACAACTACATAACATCTTAGAGCCTAGTCACAAAATGAAACTTCATGACTACGCTGGATCTACGCAAACTCAGATAACACCTTTAACCTGTTATACCATGTTGTAATTCCACGAATGAGCCCCTCAAGAAAGTCTTAGCTACTAACGTTTTTGTTATATGGAACAAGCTTTCGAACCACAAGAGATGCTAGACCGCTTCAAGTTACGTGCTGAGGCGGTGAAAGCTCGCCAGATACCGCCGGTAGAAGGCCAAGAAAGGCGAAGATTCGTTGAGCAAGCTCAGCTCGACTACTTTGACTTTTCAATTATCGCTGATGGACAAGCAGATTTAGCAGACGGTATTTTGACTATAACGATCGATCTTCGACCTAGCGAAGACCCGAAACAGTCTTCGAACCCATAGATCAGCCTTCCCTCTTTAGAGTGTCCATAGCGGCCGCAGTGGAGCCAGAACTATCAACTCACTTCATCACCTTTTAACTGTCAGATCACGTCGATGTGAAACCACGAAGGCGATGTCGTATTTCTGGTGCTTAGAGCACGGTACACTAGGTTCGCATCGATTATCAGCAGCCACAGCGCAATTGAGATAGCTATTTGGCACTTCGCATCAAACTCATTTGAAGGACGTAAGACTCTCTACGTGCTCGTTGGAAGCGGTCTCAACCATAAGTGACGGTTCAAATATCTGTAACTTCATCTGTTCATGTAAAAGCAGTCCTTTTGGAGCATTTGGCAAAAGGCACAGTCGCTTAGGACCCACACAGCCGGAAATATCACCAATACGAGAACACTTTCACTAACATATCTTTACACGAAGCAGCCAATTAATGCATAAAATAACTTCATCGAAAATATTACTTCACAACAGTTACTTGGATCCCACATAGAGGGTAGAAGCGCTAAGGCACTTTGGATAGATACAGATGATACCCTGCATCAATTAGTAGAGATACTACGAAATGATGACTCCTTAGCCATCGATACAGAGTTTCACAGAGAAAAGACTTACTACCCACGGTTAGCTTTGATTCAAGTCGCTAGAGCTTCAGGTGAAATAGCACTTATTGATCCATTTCGAGTAGATCTCAAGCTACTGTTCCCCCTCTTTGAAAGTAACGTCGAGTTTATCTTCCACGCATTTGACCAAGATTTAACGATCCTCGAGAGGGCCGTTGGAGTCGTTCCCCAGCGATTGTATGATACTCAGATAGCCGCCGCATTCTTGGGTACGGCGAGAGCTGGGCTCGGGACGCTCTTAGAAAAGTTTCTGGCAGTAAAAGCGCAAAAAGCAGACAGATTTTCCGACTGGACGGTCAGGCCTTTAAGCAAAGGACAGATCGACTATGCCTGCACGGATGTAGCTTATCTCCACAACCTCCGCGACACAATAAATAAAGAGCTAATTCGCCTAGGTCGAGTTAGGTGGGTTGACGAAGAACTTCAAAGAACTCTCGAACGCCAGCACAAACTCGTCGAACCAGAGTTAGCGTGGCTTAAGATCAAAGAGTGTCGCACCCTTGATGAAGGGTCAAAAAGGGTAGCGCGCGCACTTGGTGCTTGGCGTGAACTCACCGCCAGAGAAAACGATATACCTTGCAGGTACGTACTCTCGGATCTGGCCGTGGCAACAATTGCACATGCTAAGCCTAGGTCACTAGACGTGATGTTAAACCTTCGAGGTGTCGACTCCAACAGAATGAGTAGCAAGATCCAAGCAGAGATCATGGAGACTATCAGAGAAGGGTTGTCGTCGAAAGTTCCCGCAGAGTCAGTCAGCGATGGTACCCCCTACCCCAAACATCTACTGCCTTTGGTACAGCTCTGTCAAGCTTGGGTCACGTCAGTGGCCCAGCAGGTTCAAATCGACTCAGCGATCGTAAGTTCGAAGGACGACATACAAGATCTCTTAGTGGCGAAGGAACCCGCACGCCTGCGAAGTGGATGGAGATACGAACTTGTAGGTAAAGACATCATAGATCTCATCGAAGGACGGTCTGCGATCAGAGTGCAAAGGCAAGAGTCATTAGAGATCTTTCCTCGTAATTCACATTAATTCCTCAAGACTTCTAATCTCAAGGCGAAGGAGCCGAGACTCGGACGGCCTACCGGTTAAGAGGTGGTCTTCAAAGCCTGTCAAAGGCGGTCCACATATATCCGATTAGGCATTTGCCACACTTGCCTCCATTCCACAGAAGGTCCATTCTGTGGTAACGGTCGAATGATTACTGCAGCGACTTCTGCTTGTATGTCAAGCAATGCTCTTAGAGAGTTCCACCTTTCAGTTTTATGAAGCTCCAGCAAAGCATACTTCAGCGGCATTTAGTAGAACCAGGTCCGTAGTTCTCCGTGCGAGGAATCTTCAAATACTGTATCGTTCATTGGTAGTGAAAGGACTTTCGAGCACCCGGGTAAGACAAGTTTTCACTCACTGGTGCACCGAGTATTAGATCAGGCAGTCAAGTTGGGTTGGATTGAGAAAAATGTGACAAAGCTTGCCTCTGTACTAACCATGAGGCGAAAGGAGCAGCAGCCCCAACGCCCGAATAGCTCGGTCAGATGCTGGTTGCTACATCTAAACACAGTCCTTGAATTGCCGCACTCTTTATCCTTTGCGCACTTACTGGTGCTAGACGTGGCGAAGCTTTGACACTTGGTTGGTCAGGCTTAGACTCGGCTGCTAGAAAACTTACAATTGCAAGGAGTATTAGCAACACTCCGAAAGCTGGAGTCTACGGAAAACCAACTCATACGCACGGGATTCGAAAAGATCGCATACGGGTGATACGGGGTATCTGTCAACTTCTCTACCCTGAAGGACCGAGATTGCAAATCATAGGAAGGGGCTTATCGCTTGGACTCGTCTAGCTGGGATGGCCTCTGGTCTAGATGCTAAAGAGGTTATTGGTTAATTTCGCAGGCTGGAAATATTTACACATACTAGAGTTGGCAATGTCAAACGGAAGACACTGCAGGTTGGGTCCTTTGTTCTATCCTTACTTAATGAGATGTTGCAAGGAGGCAAGATGAATGTTGCAGAGAAAGTAACTTCTAAGGGGCAGGTGACCATCCCAAAGTCCGTCCGCGACGCCTTGGGGATCAAGCAGGGCGATGAGATCTTATTCTGGGTCGAAGGTAACCGTGCCGTACGGGCTCGTACTCCTGACTTTATACCTCTCGCGGGTGCTGTCAAGGTTCCAGCCACTAAGCGCAATATTGCTTGGGACGACGTGATCCGCAAGACGCGAGCGGCACGAACAACCAAACGTCGGTGAGCGCGTTCATTGATACCAACGTCATAGTTCGGCATCTGACAGGTGATCCTCCCGAAATGGCGGCCTGGGGCCACAGCGTACCTCGCAGCCGAGTCTGAACTGTTCCTGACTGATCTCGTCGTTGCTGAGACCGTTTATGTACTTGAGTCCTTCTACGAAGCCCCGCGCGAAAAGGTGGCTGAAGCGATACGATCGCTTCTTGCGTTAGGCTCAGTTGGCAGCACCGATAAGGCGCTGTTACTCCAAGCGGTCGAGGTGTACGAGGTAGATCGCCTCGACTTTGCTGAGGCATACTTGGTAGCTGGCGTTTAGAGTATCGGCATCAACAAGGTTGCTTCTTTCGACAGCTCCATCGATCAGGTAGGGACCATCGAACGAGTGGAACCTCGAGGTAGCGGCGTTACGCCATGCTCTTGTGAGGTCACGATGTGCCTGAGGGTGCTGTTGCTAGCAAACTATCCCTGACCGCCGGCAAGTCGACCAAATGACAATAACGTCGATCAGCACTAGGGTTCCAACAGTTGACGTATAGATTAACTATAATTATATATAATGAACTTGCGTGAGTGGGCACTGTCCCAAGGTATACATCCTCAAACGGCATATAAGTGGTATCGTGCCGGTACTTTGCCTG
>JAKBGL010000064.1 GCA_021833085.1 Actinomycetes bacterium
ATTCTCTCCTTCTTTCACGAGTGATCAAACTTGGGGACTAAAAGTCGTCCTATACTCAAAATCTCTACGAATTAGATCGTACTTCTCTCTCGTCCAACTCCTTCTCTAGCCAAGCTGAGATCGAGAGAAGAGAAGACCCAGGTGTAAACACCTCCTTGACTCCTGCCTCTTTCAACTTTTGAACGTCGCTTTCAGGGATAATTCCACCAACGACGACCACGACATCATCTAGACCCTCAGCTGCCAGAGCGTTCGTAATCTTGGGCACCAGAGTCAAGTGGGCTCCAGACAACAGAGATAGCCCTAAAGCATCTGCATCTTCTTGTACAACAGTTTGCACTATCTGCTCTGGGGTCTGATGTAGTCCGGTGTAGATGACTTCAAAACCAGCATCTCGAAGAGATCTTGCAACTACTTTGGCGCCACGGTCATGACCATCAAGCCCAGGCTTGGCTACCACCACACGATAAGGACGTTCCACAAGGGCAGATCCTAATCACAATTTTGCACTATCGCAACACGTGGGTAGCGAAAGGTCACTTGTATAGGGTTACGGCACCGCTCCAACCACCCGAACCTCACCGCTGTGTAACTAACGAGCTTTCCCAATTACCTTGAGGTTTGCGTACAGTGCCAAGAGGCGCTTCTCACCAACCTCCTCAAAGTTGACGACAACCTCGGCCTTCTCTCCAGTTCCAATGCGCTCTAGAACTAGTCCTTCACCCCATTTTCGATGAAACACTACTTCGCCGGGGCTCGCTTGGGAGATACTCGCCTCAAAACCCTTCGTTCGACCTTGGAACTGGTAGTTTCTCCCAAGATCTCTCCGATTGGAGGAGTCGCCGTAGCTCTGTGTAACAGTACCGAAATCACCGAGGTCTACCGTATCATACAGCTCGTCTGAGATCTCTTCAAGAAATCTCGAGGGAGGATTGTAAGTCGTCTCTCCAAAGGAACGGCGCGTTTTAGCATGTACTAGGTACAGTCGCCGTCGAGCTCGCGTTATACCAACGTAGAATAGTCGTCGTTCCTCCTCAACTCCATTTGAGTCAATCAGCGACCGCAGGTGAGGGAAGAGTCCGTCCTCTAGACCAAGCATAAAGACTGTATCGAACTCAAGTCCCTTTGCGCCGTGAAGCGTCATGATAGTAACCTTAGAGGAGTCGTCCAAGTCGTCTACAGCTGAGTGCAAGGCAGCGTTCTCTAAAAAGGACTGCAGAGATGCGTACTCATCTACCACTCTCCTCAACTCTTCGATATTTTCCAGTCTCCCAACGCCTTCATGAGACGTATCAGCTTTAAGCATCTCAAGATAGTTAGAGGCCTCTAGAACAAAGTCCAAGATACCAAGCGGAGTCTCTTCCTCAACGATTTGATCCGACCCTTGGCGAATAATCTGCACAAATGCGTCTATCTGCTTACAGGTCCGCTTCGACACTCCAGCCGCTTCTGCCAAGGAAAGAGTCTCATAGAGAGACACGCCCAAGTCTCGTTGCATCTCACTTATCTTTGATAGAGTCGCGTCTCCAATCTGTCTTTTAGGTACATTAATCACCCGCTTAAGTGAGACTTCATCGTTATGGTTACTTATCAATCGTAGATAAGAGATGACGTCTTTTATCTCTCGACGCTCATAGAAAGGAACTCCACCTACAACCTGGAAGGGAACTCCTCTTTGCATAAGGATCTCTTCAACGGCACGACTCTGAGAGTTTGCTCTGTAAAATACCGCGAAGTCACGAAAACTAGCACTCCCTGTTGAAGTCATAGACAAAATCTCTGACGCTACAAAGTTAGCCTCTTCGAGATCAGAGGAGGCTTTGACCACCTTGACCTTGTCACCGATTCCTTTAGAGCTAAACAGATTCTTTGAGTAGCGGGACCTATTACGACTTATCGATGCGTTCGCAACGTCTAAAATCGCTTGAGTAGACCTGAAGTTCTCCTCCAAGACGACAACCTTTGCCCCTACGTAACGACTCTCAAACTCCAAGATATTACTAACCTGCGCGCCTCTAAAGGCGTATATCGATTGATCAGAGTCACCAACTACAAAGACGTTGTCATCAGGTTTCGCAAGTATCTCGACTAATCGACTTTGGACTTCGTTTGTATCTTGAAACTCGTCAACAAGTACATAGTCAAACTTGCGTTGGTAGTAGCTAGCTATCTCAGGATTTTCATGAAGTAGCTCGTAGGTCTTTATCAAGATATCGTCGAAGTCAAGAGCATTGCACGACAGAAGGCGATCTTGATAGGCTGTATATAGCTTCGCGATAGTCTTCTCGTACTGGCCCATGGCCATCCCCTCATACTCTTTTGGGGTTAGAGACAAAGACTTCGCTTGGGACACTATCGAGAGCACACCCCTAGGTGAAAATCGCTTAGTGTCGTAACCCATGTCTCTAATGACGTACTCCATGAGCCTTCTCGCGTCACTTTGGTCGTACACTACAAAGGAAGGACGATACCCCACAGGCTCAGGATGAGATCGCAACATTCGAAGGGCTGCCGAATGGAAGGTTGAAACCCACATCGAACGACCGCTATCGCCAACCAAAGCAGTTACACGTTCTCGCATCTCTTGTGCGGCTTTGTTGGTAAAGGTTATCGCCAACATAGCATAAGGCGATACGCCGATCTCTATAAGGTAGGCCATCTTCCGGGTTAAAACCCGTGTCTTTCCCGATCCTGCTCCAGCTACAACTAACACTGGACCCCTGTCGCAGACGACTGCCTCCATCTGTGCGGCGGTCAACCCATCTAAGATCTGACTCGCCAACTTACAACCTCCCCGACCTTTACTCTACTCCCACTCTATAGTTCCAGGAGGTTTTGAGGTTATGTCATAGGCAACCCTATTGACTCCAGGGACCTCTGCGATAATGCGTTGAGAGATGCTCTCCAGCACCTCGTATGGCAGTCTCGCCCAGTCAGCCGTCATCGCATCTTCAGAGGTCACAGCTCTTAGAATCACTGGAGACTCATAGGTTCGTTCATCTCCCATAACACCTACGGTCTTTACATTTGCGACCAAGACTGCAAAACTTTGCCACAGAGTCTTTGTGAGGTTCGCTCTTTGGATCTCTTCGGAGACGATCAAGTCAGCTTTACGAAGAGTCTCGGCACTCTCAGGCGTTACTTCGCCCAAAATTCTAACAGCCAATCCAGGCCCTGGAAAGGGTTGACGCCAAAGGATCTCGTTCGGCAAGCCAAGCTCTGACCCTACCGATCGTACTTCGTCTTTGAACAACCATCTAAGTGGTTCGACCAGATCAAAGCTCATCACGTCTGGGAGTCCCCCAACGTTATGGTGCGACTTAATCTTAGCTGCCGTAGAGGTGCCAGACTCAATTACATCTGGGTACAACGTTCCCTGCACAAGCACGGAAGCGTCTTGAATCTCTGGACGTAGCTCCTCAAAGACTCGAATAAAGGTCTCTCCTATCGCTTTGCGCTTTACCTCTGGGTCTTCAACACCTCGTAAGACCTCGAAAAATCGCTCCCGAGCGTCTACGGTTATAAGTTTTATTGAGAACTGATCTCTAAAGGTTTTCTCAACAGCTTCTACTTCGCCTTCGCGCATGAGGCCCGTATCAACAAACACACAGGTAAGTTGGTCCCCGACGGCCTCGTGCACCAGAGCCGCTGCCACTGAGGAGTCGACACCACCTGACAGTGCACAGATGACCTTTCGATCGCCAACCTGATCTCGGACCTCCTTCACGGCTTCCTCAATGATCGAGTAGTTAGTCCAAGCCTTTGAAACGCCAGCGATCTCGAACAAAAAGTTCGAAAGTATCTCTTTGCCGTACTCGCCATGGGTCACCTCGGGATGGAACTGTACTCCAGCAAAGCGCCTCTTTACGTCCTCAAACGCCACGACTGTTGAGTCTTTAGTACTAGCGGAGGAAAGAGCTCCAAGCGGGGGTCTCGATATTGCATCAAAGTGACTCATCCATACAGAGAACTTTTGAGGTAAAGACTGCAGTAACTGAGACTCGACGTCTTTATGACGATGAAGGGACGTTCTGCCATACTCACCGACAGTGTTCTTTGCAACACCTCCACCTAGATCTCTGGCCAGAAGTTGAGCACCGTAACATATTCCAAGAATAGGAACACCTAGCTCATATATGTCGGTGTCCAAAGAGGGTGCTCCCTCTTGGTTGACAGACTTAGGACCACCTGAAAGAACTATCGCTGCCGGATTTTTCGCGATCACATCACCCGCTAAGATGTTATGGGGAACAATCTCTGAGTAGACGTGCAGCTCTCGAACTCGTCTTGCGATTACTTGAGCATACTGAGCGCCGAAATCAACTACGAGAACCGGCGAGGTTCGAATCTCTTTCAACCGCTAGTGCCCCATCCCAACTTTTTGACTCTGTTGCAGTGCCTTGCCCTCAGTCTGTAGAGCTGGAGCCACCATCCCCTCTGCCTTTTGGAACTCTTGGAGTGTTTCGTATCCACACGTAGCCATTGAGGTTCGTAGTGCCCCAAAGAGATTCAGTCTTCCATCGTTTTCATGCGCTGGTCCTAGAAGAATCTCCTTTAGAGAACCTCTCTGTTCTGTCTTTACCCTTGCTCCCCGAGGCAGCGTAGGATGGAAAGTAGCCATTCCCCAGTGGTATCCATGCCCCGGCGCCTCATAGGCCGAGGCTAACGGAGACCCCATCATAACAGCATCAGCTCCACATGCAATAGCCTTAGCAACGTCTCCACCTTTGCTCAGGCCACCGTCAGCGATAACATGTACGTATACACCAGTCTCATCGAGATGTCGCATTCTGGCACCGGCAGCGTCGGCAATAGCTGTAGCCTGAGGAACCCCGATTCCAAGGACACCTCTTGTAGTACACGCGTTACCGGGTCCAACTCCAACTAGTACACCTACCGCTCCCGTTCGCATCAGGTGTAGCGCTGCTTGGTACGACGCACAGCCCCCTACGATCACTGGAATCTCAAGCTCCCGTATAAAACTCTTGAGATTCAAGGGTTCAGACGTTTTAGAGACGTGTTCCGCCGATACAACCGTTCCCTGTATGACCAAGATATCCAACTCTGCTTCCAAGATCGCTTTCATAAAGCCCTTGGTTCTCTGTGGAGTAACCGAGGCGCAGGCTACAACTCCTGCTGCCTTTATCTCTCTTATGCGTTCGGTAACAAGCTCAAGCTTTATCTCTTCTGAGTACATCTGCTGCATTCGAGCAGTTGCCTTATCTGAATCTAAAGAGGCTATCTCCTTCAAGTAAGGCTCTGGATCCTCATACCTGGTCCAAAGACCTTCAAGATTTAGTACACCGACGCCACCCAGTCGACCAACCTCAATGGCAGTCGCGGGACTTACCACTCCATCCATAGCCGAGGCCATAAGAGGAATATCGAACTTATAAGCGTCGATCTCCCAGGAGATATCGACGTCTTCAGGATCTCTAGTCCGTCGGGATGGCACGATGGCTATATCATCAAATCCATAGGCTCTCCGACCAGACTTTCCAATCCCAATCTCAACCTCTGCCACCGAGCCTCACTTTCCGAGAACGCTTCCAAAACGATCGTTAGAACTCTAACTAAACAGTAAATTCACAGGACCTCTAATTTGATAGATAATAGTCGCAACTTGCCGTGACCCAAATAACAAAAGAGACTAACGGCAAGATGGATAAAGATATCATCATGGTTCAAGGTAACGTCGAAGGCCGACATAGGAGCCACTGACTGATCGTGTCACAGTATCGTTCAGTTTGGCCAATCTTTTGCCTCTCTCTCATACGAAGAATCGACTAGGACTCGTCAGTGCCTTCTAACTGAGCCTTAGTCAAAGAAACGTCACGTTGGGCAATTATATGTACGTCGATACTTGCACCTCCCGCCATCCTTAACAACTTGTTTAACAATGAACCTTTCAGGAGTTCTGTGACTCGGCTCCTCTGCGAGGCTCCTAGAACTATTTGAGTTACTCTATGCTCGATCGCAAAGTCGGAGAGAGCACGAGCAACGTCGTCTCCGTAGACTTCAAATAAGGCTGCTCCGAGATCGTCGCAAGTCTTTTTAAGTGTGGCAAGCTCTGGTTGGTTCTCATCTTGAAAGACATGTACAACCATGAGAGGCGTACGAGCCCGAGCCGCCATACGAGCAGCTCTATGTAGGACTCTGTCGGTACCTGGAGCGCCAGTAATACCAACCATGATTCTCTCTGTACTCTCAAACGACTTGGAACTATGGAACTTGTCTAAGTAGGTGAGCATCTCTTCCTCAGTCTCGTCTGCTACGAATCTGAGGGCAAGCTCACGAAGTGCTGAAAGGTTCTCAAAGCGGAAAAAGTTGGATAGTGCACCTTCAACCTTATCAGGCGGATACACATTTCCATGTAGAAGTCGTCGACGCAGCTGTTCTGGTGACGAGTCGACCAGTTCGATCTGATCAGCTCTTCGTACAACCCAGTCAGGAACCCTCTCTCTAATCTTCGCTCCCACAAACTCCTCCACTGCATCAGCGATTGACTCAAGGTGTTGGATGTTTAATGTAGTGATAACGGAGATCCCGTTACTTAGGACTTCGAGTACGTCCTCCCACCTTTTTTCGTGTCGTCCGCTTCCCGGAACGTTGGTATGAGCAAGTTCATCTATCAGTACCACTTGAGGTGCTCGTTTTAGCACCGCGTCTAGATCCATCTCCTCAAAGGTAGAGTCTCGATAGCGAACAGTCTTTCGACTGAGAGTCTCAAGTCCTTCAAGTTTTGCTTGGGTGTGAGCTCGGCCATGGGTTTCGACGAAACCTATCACGACGTCAGAACCGCGCTGCCGGCGACGGTAACC
>JAKBGL010000065.1 GCA_021833085.1 Actinomycetes bacterium
GTTTGACGGCATAGAGATTCAGTGCTCCCACTCCTCTATCGTCCGGCAGTTCTTAAGCCCCCTTAGTAACAAGCGAAAAGACGGTTACGGTGGTGACATCCAAGGACGCTCAAGACTACTCTTTGAGATCCTTCGAGAGGTTCGAGAACAAGTTGGGGCGTCTTTTACAGTAGGCATCCGAGTCTGTGGCGACGAGATGTTAGAGGGCGGAATTCAGATCAAAGACACCTTGGAGCTCGTCAAAGTAGTAGAGGACTCGAAACTAGTGGACTACCTCAATACCTCCATCGGTGTAGCCACAGCTTCGTTATACTGCATAGAAGCATCTATGGCGATAGCTCCGGGATACAACCTGTACATTCCCTCCCAGATTCGAGCAGCTACGGAGCTTCCAGTTATCGCATCTGGACGAATAAAGGATCCTGCCCAAGCCGAGCGAGTTCTAAGAGATGGACAAGCCGACCTCATCGGGATCGTAAGGGCACAGATTGCGGATCCAAACTTTGCCAACAAGTCCTTAAGCGACCACGATGACGCAGTTAAACTCTGCCTCTCTTGCAACCAGGAGTGCGTCGGGAGGATGGGGTTGAATAGATGGCTTGGCTGCATCGAGAGTCCAAGTTCAGGTCGAGAGTTTCTAAAACAACCAACACCTCGCCCAATGTACGCACTACATAGAGGGATCTACTCTCCAAAGTCAATCATCGACACTCACATTTCGATCACTAAGAGCCAGCGAGTACTTGTCGTTGGCGCGGGTCCTGCGGGTTTACAAAGCGCAGTCTCTCTTGCTAACAAAGGCCATAGAGTAAAGATATTCGAGGCCAAATCCTCCGTGGGTGGTCTCGTCGCTTCAGCAGCTAAAGTACCCACGAGAGCAGAGTTGGGCGATCTGATAAGAAACTTAACTCGAGAGGTTAAAGCCGTCGGTACCGTCATCACTTTAAATACGTCTCTGGATGTAGAGGCCGTAGAGGAGCTCGGACCAGACGTAGTAGTGGTAGCATCTGGATCAAAGCCCAAGTTACCTTACTTTCTAAGTAGATTTAACCTAGCACCGATGGACAACGAACTAGGAGTCTGCGACGTTGTGATGGTATTGGAAGACGAGGCGTCTCCCACTGGAGAAGTGCTAGTCCTAGATGAGCTAGGTTTCCACCAAGGAACATCGGTAGCGGAACTCCTCGCCGCTAGGGGGTGCATAGTAACTGTCTCAACACCGCAGCTCTACGTAGGTCAAGATCTTGGAGTCACACTAGACCTTGAAAGCTGGAACCTCAGAGCTGCCGCTCTTTCGATCGAGCAACTTCCCGAGACGATAGTCACCGAGATAGAGGGAAAGACGGTGAGCATCATGGAGCACATTACGAGCAGGACCTTTGAGCGCCGCTTCGACTGGATCGTTCTAGCTAACCACCGAGAACCTAACAACTCTCTTGCTGACGAACTAGCTCTAACAGGGTTTCCAAGCACAAAGATACATCTCGTAGGAGACGCGCTAGCTCCCCGAAGGATACATCAAGCGATAATCGAGGCCGAGAGAGTGTCTGAGGAGATCTAATGAGCAAGACATCACTTCAAGCCTTGTACATATACTTGTCCTTAGAAGAAGAGACCGAGTTCAACCGTTCGCTATACGGCCCTTTGACCGAAACCTTCGAGAGACTCTCAATCTGTATTGTTACAGATCAAAGGAGGGTTCTTCAGACAGCTAACCCTTCCCAGGTAGTATCAAACAGAGGTAAGGGTGAAAACTACCTGGTATTTTGTAGCAGCTTCGATCTTGGTTTAGTTGCTCAAAGACTCAAAGACCTACTAAGTACAGACAACTTCGATATAGTTGTCCTCGAAAGCGATCCTCTATCATTCGCTCTTGGGGTAGAACTTCAACGAATACTTCACAGCTGGGTAACTCTCACCCAAGTCACTGAGGTCGTCGGCGATAAAGTATTTTGCGTACGCAGTCAAGGGAAACGCTCTAGTGTTTTTCCCTTAAGTCCTCATCAAATACAACTTTGGCAAAGGGCTAGATATACAAAACAAAGTACTGTATCTCTATCTCAGCTTGAACGGTTAGAGATTTTAGAGGTTCAAGAGGCGCTAGATCACGATCTCTGCTACCACGTCGATACGGCAGAGGCAACTTTCGCTTCCAACTCTAACCGTGAGAACTTATCTGAAGACGACGTAGTCCTGGTGGTCGGTGCTGGCGTGAAAGACTCCGAAGGCGTCGGCGTCGCCGCTACTGTCTGTAAGACACTAGATATCGGGCTAGGAGCCACTCGAGTAGTAACCGACCGAGGATGGCTACCGTACTCCTATCAAGTCGGGACCACCGGAACAACGATCGCTCCTAAGATCTACCTAGCCTTTGGAGTCTCTGGAGCGATCCAGCACCTAGGAGGAGTCGAGATGCCACAGTACTCGATCGCTATCAACGTAGATACGGCGGCTCCAATCTTTGAGGCCTGTAGCTATGTCATTCGAGCCAGCGCCAAAGAGACCTTAGTTGAACTAGCAAAACTCCTCAACGATGAGCAGTCTTTTACCTCAGATAGCAACTAACAATGAGTACCCTTTACGACGTCGTAGTAGTGGGAGCTGGACCCGCTGGCTCGGCTGCTGCTATTACCGCTGCAAGAGGTGGGAGTAAAGTCGCACTGATCGAGCGAGGAATCTACCCTGGAGCCAAGAGCGTCTACGGCGGAGTAATGTATCTAAAGGTGCTTGATCGCATCGTTCCAACATGGCGAGAGGAGATCCCCTTCGAACGTTGGATTACGAAGCGCCACACCATGGTATTAGACGGCTCTACTTCAGTGACAGTAAGCTATCACGACGACGGCTGGGGACGGCACCCTTACAATGGAGTTACATGCCTGCGCTCGAACTTCGACTCGTGGTTCGCTTCTAAAGCCCAGTTGGAGGGTGTCGATCTGATTACGGCGACCACAGTGGTCGACGTGAAGTTCCACAGTGGATCAAACCCCTCTGTTATGGGTGTAACCCTTAGCAACTCAGATCAGACCGTTGGATGCAGGTCGGTGGTGCTTGCAGAGGGCGCTCTGAGTCCACTGGCAGATCGACTAGGTCTCAGCTCTCCAAGTAAAAATCACCACCTGACCCTAGGGGTAAAAGAGGTGTTGAAGTTAGACCCCTCAACCATAGATGAGCGATTTGGCGTACCCCACGACCAGGGCGTCGATATAGAGATACTCGGAGGGCTTTCACCTTTAGTTGGTGGAGGGTTTCTCTATACCAATCGAGACACCGTATCTGTTGGCGTAATTATTTCGTTAGAGTCGCTCAAGCACCACCAAGTGCGGGCAGAGTACGCCCTAGAACAGATCAAGCATCATCCGTCTATCGAACCTTTCATAAAGGATTCAATGCAGGTTGAGTACTTAGCACATCTCATTCCCGAAGGGGGTTGGAGAGATCGTGGCACACTGATGAAACAGGGGGTATACGTCACCGGTGAGGCGGCCTCATCCACACTCGCCTCTGGCATCTGGCTCGAAGGTATAAACTACGCTATAGAGATGGGAGCTATAGCCGGTGAACACGCTACACGTTATAGCGAAGGTAAATACGGCGATGAGGCATCACGTCAATACGAAGACGACATAAAGAGATCGTTCGTTGGGAAAAATCTCAAAAAGCTTAGGTTTGCACCTGAAGTAGTACTGTCTAATCCTATCCAGAGAACCCTTCCAATACTCCTTAACAAAACCGCCAGCAGCATCTTTACAGTGACTGACCCACTTCCAAAGTCCGGTCTCATAAAGACGCTCTATAGAGCCATTAAAGAGGCTAACGTAGCCGTTGTGCCGACGATAAAGGCTCTACTTAAGACGTTTTGGAGCTTCAAATGATCCAGCGATGGACACAGAGTTGCGATAATGATATCTACGAGAAGGACTCCATTATCACCTACGTGTCGATGACTGAACGCCTATCAAATAATAACTTTTTCATCGACAAAACTCCTCATATTATAGTCAACCAATCGATCTGTTCAGGGTGCGAACAGAGAACCTGCATCCACGCCTGTCCCGCCGAACTCTTTGTTGAACTTCATGACGGTTCTATCGGCTTCAACTACGAGCAATGTTTAGAGTGCGGAACCTGCCTCATTCTATGCTCCAAAGACGGAGCCCTGACTTGGAACTATCCAAATGACGGCCGAGGAGTCAGCTACCGCTATGGATAAAACTGCTGCCCACACGATCACCGTATGCATCTCCTCCTCACCTACGCAAACTCAAGGTGAAGACTCGCTCAGCTATCCCCCTAATGTAAAGTTTCTACCTAGTGAACTAGGCGCTATAGAAGCTGCACTCTCATTGAAAAAGACGCTCAGCGATCAGGTGAATCTTGAAGCTCTGTGCGTTGGATCACACCTCGACATCTTTCAACTACGTTACCTTTTGAGCCTAGGTTTCGACGCAGCAACGATACTTGAGATCGATACGCCGACTATCAAGAACGTAGTCGACACAGTTACCGCACAAGTGCGCAACTCGAAGGAGTGCTCTATATTTTTTGGAGAGTACGGCTACTATGAAAGCCAGTTAGTGCCCTTTATGTGCGCATGCGATCTTTTAGGGTTCCTCCCCGTATTCGGCGTCGACAAGATCGAGCTAGGCGACGACTTTAAACTCAAGGCCCACATAGAGCTAAGGTCAAAGGTGTTAACTTCACCAAGCGCTTCCAAGATGATAGCTACCTTCAAACCAGTACATTTTCTCACCCATAGCATCTCATTCAAAGACGCCCAGTCCGTAGCTAACGGTACCAAAGACGTTAAAGTACTAACACCTGTGCCAAAGTATATGGCCAACTTTTCAACCACAAAGGTTGCAGACGTTCTCTATGAAAGAACGTATCGCGCTCCAACAAAGATTCAAGATTCTCCTCGGGGCAAAGATATTACCTCTAAAATGACTCAGATGCTAAGCGGAGGACACAAAAGCGATGGCAAGATGTCAGTAAAAGACTTAAACATCCAGCCAAGTACACCACAAGAAGCAGCTAAAGAGATAGTCAGACTCCTACGCATATGGGGAGTGTTGTGAGTTACATTTTCCAGACTCTTGGCGAGATCACGACTGTAGAGGCTTCAAAAAGTGCAAGCTCAAAGATCCTCATACTTCCTCTCGGATCAACGGAACAGCACGGCCCACACCTGCCCTTAGACACTGACACAAGGATAACCGAAGCTATCGTTGCTACCTTGGCCCGGAGATACCCAGAGCAGATAACTGTAGCACCGACCTTGCCGTACGGATCTTCAGGGGAGCATAATCGATTCGTTGGCACCATGTCCCTGTCGAACGAGGTTCTCGCTGAGGTCATCAAGTCACTTCTCTACTCTGCTTCTACGTATCGAGGAACTCTCGTCGTTACAGCACATGGTGGGAACGCACCGATAGCACAAAAAGTAGTAAGCGAACTCAGAACCTTAGGGGTTCCAACGGGCATTTGGTTTCCCACTCGCGCTCTATTTATTGAACGGGCCGAGAAGCTCCTAATAGATCCTCACGCTGGGAGTGGGATCTTAGATCCGGATCTACATGCAGGAAGAACGGAGACGTCGATAATGTTGGCCCTAGATGAGTCAAAGGTAAGTATGCACCTTGCTCAAAAAGGAGCAGCCACCAAAGATCAATCCGCATTAGATCAACTTAGAGAAAGCGGCGTCTATGCTCTGTCACCAAATGGGGTACTCGGCGACCCCACAGGCTCGAACAAAGAAGAGGGATCGCTTCTTCTTGGAGTCATGAGCGAAGCACTAATAGAGTTCTTCAAGACGAGATACTTATCATAGATGAACAAAATGCACGGTTCAGTCGTCGTAACTGGTGCGGCAAGTGGAATAGGATTGGCCGTCGTAGATCTCCTCTTGGACTCCGGTTACAAGGTTTTGGCTCTTGACATCTTCGAATCAGAAGAGATCCCATACACCTCCTCAACTCACGAAACGTTACTAAAGCGTCAAGAGACGCACGGAATCGAGCAGATTGAGGTCTACCGATGTGACGTTCGAGAGTACGATGAACTCAACGCCCAGGTAGTGTCATACGTTGCTTCTAGGTCCCAACGTTTCGGAGACCTTGGACTTTCTGCAGCTATCGCATGCGCTGGAGTCGTAGATGGGAGAGAGTACTCATGGCACCTACCAAAAGACGTCGAACGTCTCATAGTCGACACCAACCTCTTTGGGGTTATGAACCTAGCTAGAGCAACGATAGACCAAATCATAGAGTCGAGTGACCCGATCAAGCGATTCATAGCCGTATCATCTGTAGCAGGTGTCAAGGCGTTACCCCGTCTCGGAGCCTACGTTGCATCTAAGCACGGCGTCAATGGGTACGTAAAGTCCCTCGCGCTAGAGCTAAGAGGTACTAACGTTACAGTAAACGTCGTCTCACCTGGATCCACTAGGACGGAGATACTTGAACAGTCGGCTAGAGTTTACGGTCTTGAGTCATCTAGCCGTTTTGCTGATCAACACCTCACCCAGCGACTTATCGAACCTAAGGAGATCGCAGACGCCGTCATGTTTTTACTCTCCGAACAGGCAAACTCAATAACTGGAAGCGTATTAGCAGTAGACGCTGGCCTTTCTCTTACCTAACTCGAAGGTACTTCAGTCACCTACCGTCGTCAATCAGCAAAAGTCCATAGGGGCAATCTCGACGCTGTGGGCTTCAGTCTACTAAGAGCTCCAGGTTCCACCAAGAGTGTCCACCTCTCAACTAGAGTGGTCGCGGTAA
>JAKBGL010000066.1 GCA_021833085.1 Actinomycetes bacterium
GACGATTCATAACTCCCTCCTTTACGTGTGAACTCAGGGACCAAGTAGGTTATACTGCACGGGTGAGAGTGGGGCCAAATACCTCAACTGCACTGGGGCCAAATAGGTCGATTGTTTTCAAATGTCATTCAGCTGCATTTCAATGCGTCATAAAGCGGTTAGCTTTCGCTGATCTTCGCACTTACCTGACGGAAGTATCTCCGCTATTTCAACACAACGCTCGTCATCTTGGCTCTTCACAAGCACAGCTTGTGCCGGTTTGACATCCCTCTCCCGTAAGTTGACATCGGAGAACCAGGGGCGAAACTGCTTCCCCTATCTTTCATACCGTATTACTTGGCCTACGACCTCATAGAGGTCGTCTAATGTTCTTACGAAACAGCAAACACCTGATCTAACGCTTATTCCGTTATCAGGAAAATCAAACGCACGAATGGTGATAAAAGACTAGCCTACGAATATACACCTCAGGCGTTTAATCACGTTAGCCGCGGAAGCCTAAGGCTTCAGGAAAGAGTATCGGCCTGAAGACACAAATAATATAGACGCCAGGGCCGCAGTGAATGCAACTGCAATCGCTACTTCATAGTTACTTGCATAACGGTCGATGCGCATAACTCCTGGAATGCTACCCGTGCCCTGCGCAATTACCGCACCAATTACACCAGTCGATATCGCAAATCCACCCGTGTCAAAGATCTGTAACAGCGAGGAGATCTCACCATCACTACCCTCCCTAGCGGATCCTAACCCAGCCAGTGTAATCGAAGGATACACCACTCCCATTCCTGCCCCAGCAACGAACCAAACTACGACACTGAACTTACCTGGGAGACTTGCGTCATAAAAGTTCAGCCATAGGGCGATTAAACTTACGAGAAAGATCCCAAGACCCAGTCCCACGCGAACTCTAAATGATACATATCGAAAAGCCCTGGCCTGTAGCCAAGATCCCGCCGTCCATGAAAATGAAGATGCGGTCAAGATCAATCCCGCTTCCGCAATCGGCATATCCTTCACCGTGAACAGGACGAACGGTAAGAAGGCCTCAATGCCGAAGAATGCAAAGCTAGAAAGCCCTCGGGCAAGAAGAATTAGAACTGTGTCCTTTAGTCTATGTAGTTCCGCAGATAGCAATAGTTTTGAGATAGAGGCCAAAAAGACGATAACCCCAACTGACAGTAGTAAATATTTAACCGAGGCATTTCCAATTGAGATACTAAAAATCACCGTACCGACCGACAGTGCACTTCCCAAACCGCTAAGCGATCTAGCCAAGATCGATCGGAGAGACGTGCGTTCCAGGAGGAACCCCTTTAGACCTCCCTCGACGTTTCCAAGGGCTTGATCTGCGAGTAGACCTGACACCAAAGCAATAGGGACAACACCCAAGAATACGAGCCGCCAACTCAAAGACTCCGCTACAATTCCCGCCAGAGGTGGAATGAAAAGAGAGGGCACAATCCAAGCACTAGCCATAGCAGCTAACATCTTCGCTTTTTGAGCACCCTCAAAGTAACGACTGATCATCATATAAGGCAGTACCGCAAAACCCCCATAGCCAAAACCCTGTACTACCCGAGCTCCCACGAGAGTCGTCATCGATGTCGATACTCCGCCAAGAACGAGTCCAAGAATAAAGACACTAACGGCAACGCCAAGAGATCTCCTAAGCGAGTGCCGATCCGCAAATGCTCCAAAAAAAGAACCTCCAAAAAGCGAAGAAAGGCTGTATGCAGCAAATACCCAGCCGTAGAGATCTACATGGCCGAACTGTCGTTCCACTATAGGCATGGCAGTTGAAATCCCAAGATTCTCAATGGCACCCAGAGACACTAGCGTCAGTATGCTAAGCGTTAAAGACAGCAAATAGACCTCAAATTCGAAGGGATCGTCTTCAGCGAAGTTCGCACAAACCTAAACCTCATGCGTCAGCAGTTTTACTCCACTTTTTGGAATCCGAATCGCAGACATACAATATACCCTGTTCAATACTCAGCTCCCATGGTTCATTTCCTTGGTATCACAAACCAGTAGAAATCAAACCCGCTCAAACCACGAATAAACAAACTAACAATAAAAGGAACGAACGCCCAAGCTTAGACGAATTCAACAACTTATTAAATCCGACTAAAGAAGTTTAGATTTTTTCGATAGAGTCTTCGGTACAGTTCGCTTATCTTGAGTCGGACAGCATCGCAGAAAGCTCCTTAATCTCGTCTCTCAAACTGGCCGCATACTCAAAGCGGAGATCAGCAGACGCCTCGTGCATCTCTTTCTCCAAAGTACGGATAAGGCTAGAAAGTTCGTCACTACCCAATTTCCCGTACTTCTTAGAGACCTTCGAGCGTTTCAGGTTAGGAACCATAGTCCTATCTGGTCGAAGTTGATCTAAAATATCCGAGACCGCCTTGCGAATAGTCTTAGGATCGATTCCGTGGTCTATGTTGTAACGCTCTTGAAGAGATCTTCTTCTGTTGGTCTCATCCAGTGCCCTCTTCATCGATGCCGTGACACGGTCAGCGTAAAGTATGACAAAGCCATTAACGTTTCTAGCCGCTCTCCCTATGGTCTGGATCAGCGATGTCTCAGAACGTAAAAAACCCTCCTTGTCCGCGTCCAAAATCGCGACCATCGAAACCTCTGGAAGATCGAGACCTTCTCGGAGGAGATTTATTCCAACCAGCACGTCAAAATCACCGATTCTGAGATCTCTGAGGATTTCAATTCGCTCTAAAGTATCGACGTTTGAGTGGAGATAACGAACGCGAAGCCCTAGCTCCAAAAGATAGTCTGTCAGGTCTTCCGCCATTTTCTTGGTCAGAGTAGTGACTAAGATACGATCTCCGCTCTCTATTCGTTTTGTCGCCTCTTTGACCAAGTCGTCGATCTGACCTTCAGTTGGCCTAACTTCAACTTTCGGATCCAAAAGACCCGTTGGCCGAACGATCTGTTCGACCACTTGGTTTGAGTGCTCTATCTCGTACTTAGATGGAGTCGCCGAGAGAAAAACACATTGATTTATCCTCTCGTAGAACTCGTCAAAACGCAATGGACGGTTATCGAGGGCCGATGGCAGTCGAAATCCAAACTCAACAAGTGTCTCCTTTCGAGATCTATCTCCAGCATACTGCCCATGAATTTGAGGTATAGCAACGTGGGACTCATCGACAATTAGTAGGTAGTCCTTAGGGAAAAAGTCAAGCAAGGTATAAGGCGGGTCTCCGGGAGATCTCCCGTCTAGATGTCTAGAGTAGTTCTCAATACCACTACAGGTTCCAATCTCTTGAAGCATCTCAAGATCAAACTGGGTTCTCATGCGCAGCCGCTGTATCTCCAGCAACTTTCCTAGACGTTCAAGCTCCTGCAGTCGGTCGGTAAGTTCGTCTTCGATAGAGGTGATCGCTGATCGCATACGGTCAGGGGCTGCTAAATAGTGCGTCGCTGGAAAGATTACAAACTCCTCGAGCTCATCTAAAATATCACCCGTCAGGACATCAAACTTAAGGATTCGATCGATAGTATCACCGAAAAACTCTACCCTGAGTGCAGACTCCTCATAAGAAGGATGGAGTTCTAGCGTATCACCACGAAGTCTAAACTTACCACGGACAAGGTTCATATCGTTACGCTCGTAGTTTATGGAAACCAGAGCCGAAAGCACTTTTGATATCTCAAACTCTGAACCCACCGATAAAGGAACGATCTGTTTCTGATACTCCTGCGGGGAACCAAGACCATATATACATGAGACAGAAGCAACCACAATAGTATCTTTTCGTGTCAAAAGTGCAGAAGTCGCAGAGTGCCTGAGACGATCGATCTCATCGTTTATAGTCGCATCTTTTTCAATAAAGGTATCCGTAGTCGGTAGATAAGCTTCGGGCTGATAGTAGTCATAGTAAGAGACAAAGTACTCCACTCTGTTTTCCGGGAAAAACGCTCGATACTCAGAAGCTAGTTGAGCAGCTAAAGATTTGTTGGGGGCGATTATTAAAGTCGGCTTTTGCACCTTTTCAATAAGCCATGCCACCGTGGCACTCTTGCCAGATCCCGTTATCCCTAACAAAGTTTGGAAACGATCGCCTCTTTCAATACCGTTATATAGAAGCTCTATCGCCTTAGGCTGATCACCCGCAGGAGTGTATGACGAATGAACTTTGAACGGAGGCACATGATAGATCCTAGTCCTTACTAGATCCCTCAAGGTACGGCATCAACCACTGCCACACCTTTACGATCTCACTTTCCAGCTCCAAGAAAGAGCCAGAGTTTGGAATCACATAATCGGCCAGAGCAAGCCTTTCATCTCTTTGAACCTGACTTGCGATACGGTCCCTTACTTCCTGTTCAGTCATACCTCGATTTTCGATAAGACGTTTAAATACGACATCCTCATCTGCATCAACAACAATAATCTTCCTACATGGATATCGATCTTTACCTGACTCCACAAGTAGAGGGATGACTAGGACGGCCAAGTCGTATCGAGACTCGCGTTCCCACAGATCCAGCCTCTTCATCAAACGATCTTGTATGAGTGGGTGTAGTTTCGCGTTCAGTACAGAAAGTTTCTGAGTATCTCTAAACACCAAGGACGCTAACTTCTTCCGATCAAGAGACCCAGACGTCATTAATATGCCGTCGCCAAACTCCGCAACCAAAGCATCCAAACCTGGTTTTCCCGCAGACACGACTTCGCGGGCCACAACGTCAGCGTCGAGGATTCCAACAGCATCATTTCTCTGCATAATCGCCGTTACAGAAGACTTGCCTGATCCAATTCCGCCAGTAAGACAAACGATGAACATCGAGGCGATTCTACCGCTAATTGTTGAAATACGATCCGAAACACGATGTGCAACTCACTCTTGTTCATGTACTGACAGATGAAGGATCACCTAAGTGGCAACCAAATCAGCAAACACTCGATGCTAAAAGCAGAAGGAGAGGATACCAACGAGACCCTCCCCTTCTATAGACTTGAGAGAAATAACACAGGTCTCTACTAAGCCACAACCATCTTACTCTTGCGTGCTAGATTCATCCCGGGTGGCATTAGGTTCCTCATTGGAGTCACCCTCGCTCCCACCATCGTCAACACTTGTCTCCCCAAGGGTAGCACCGAAGGTCTCTGCAACATACTCAGCCCAAGCAGCTTGAGACTCGGTCTCAGGTGTGAACTCAACCGCTGCATATGGACCGATATAGTTCCCATACTCATCGTAGTTATGTTCACCAAAGGCTTCTTGGTACTCCGCCGCAACTTCTCCGCCTTCAGCTGCTTGCTTTATAGATAGGGAAATCCGTCTGCGTTGAAGGTCAATATCAATAATCTTTACCCAGAGTTCTTCACCAGAAGAGACCACTCTTTCAGGAAGATCAACGTGATGAAGAGCCATTTCAGAGATGTGAACTAAGCCTTCAATACCATCAGCTACCTGAATAAAACAACCAAACGGGACAATCTTCGTTACTCGTCCATAGACAAGCTCCCCGACCTTGTGCGCGTCTGCAAACTCCTGCCACGGATCGCTTTGCGTTGCCTTCAACGACAACGAGATTCGCTCCTTTGAGTGATCCACATCAAGCACGAGCACTGATACTTCGTCACCTACTTGTACAACCGACGATGGGTGATCAACGTGTTTCCATGAAAGTTCAGATACGTGGACCAAGCCGTCCATGCCACCAAGATCAACAAAGACACCAAAGTTTACAATTGACGAGACAACACCTTTACGTACATCTCCAGGACGAAGGTTATCGAGGAACTCCTCACGCTGTTCCTTCTGGTTCTCCTCAAGGAACGAACGTCTCGATAGAACTACGTTGTTTCTATTCTTGTCCAGCTCAATAATCTTTGCCTCTACGGTCTTACCAATATAAGGCGCAAGGTCTCTCACTCTACGAAGTTCAACCAAAGAAGCTGGCAAGAAACCCCGGAGGCCGATGTCGACTATGAGGCCGCCCTTGACAACCTCTATCACGACACCTTTAACTGCTCCATCGCGCTCTTTGACAGCTTCGATCTCACCCCATGCCCTCTCATATTGAGCTCTCTTCTTGGATAAGATGAGCCGTCCTTCTTTATCTTCTTTTTGGAGAACCAGCGCTTCAATCTCATCCCCGACGGATACTATCTCTGACGGATTGACGTCACGTCTTATAGACAACTCCTTAGCCGGAATAACGCCTTCCGACTTGAAACCTATATCTAAAAGAACTTCGTCTTTGTCTACCTTTACAACTTTGCCTCTAACGAGGTCTCCATCTTCAAAGCTGATTATCGTACCTTCGATCGCCTCATCAAAAGAGAGGCCACCGAGGTCATCAAGGACGATTGGTGATTCCGAGGATACAAACTCCTCAGAGGTTGATACACCCTCTGCAGACTCTGCTGGGGATGATATTTCGGTCATATTTCTTAGAGCCTTCTTTCCTAGACTGTTGGAACCTCGCCTGAAGGTATAGACGAAGACCAATGCAACTATGATACTCTATTACAACGGGGATACGATCAAAACGATCACTTGGCACGAAGTATTTACTGAACGTTAATTAACGACATCTTGTTTACAATAGGGCTCTGGCTGATGTTGTTGAACGAACGAAAGCACAATCCCCTTGCATAAGGGAGAGGTCAAGCGACCTCATCCTTTCTCGGTCTACCTGGTTTACGTCCGGGGAGTCTTTGATTCTCGACATACTTCTTCACAATCTCCAG
>JAKBGL010000067.1 GCA_021833085.1 Actinomycetes bacterium
GGCTCTCCAGGTTGGCTTGTTTCAGTAACCCATTCTGGCAGAGCCCCTGTGACCCTCCCAAACTCACCCCTGGTACGTGGCTACAACTGATTAAATTCCCCACTCAAATCCGAAGTCCCATCAGAGCGCGACTCGCGTGTAGCTCTAAAGACGTCACGGACCGCTATAGGTTGTAGGTACTCGTCGATATTACTTGAGTTCGATCGCACTGACACGACAGTGTATCCATGAGTCCAGATCTCTGAACCGTGTTGGATGTCTGGACTAGGAAGAACTTTAGCCTTCCACCCTAGCAGATCTCGCTCCAGCCATCCAATAAACCCGGCATGCACCAACGTTTGCTTGTGCATGTAGCTTTAATTGGTCACTTACAAAAAGCAAGGGCCGGCAAAGGGGAAGTTCGCTCAACCTCGACTGTAAGTGTTGGACAAGCGCTCTTGGTTAATCAACGGTCCAACCATTAGCGGCGTCGATTCCTTCCGATAACTCGCTTTCAGACCTTTACCGACGGCTTTATAGACTGATGACTACAAAAAGGGGTCACATATATCTATTCCGAGCGCCGCAGGAGGTCTTACATTGATGAATCAGCCGGGGGGTGCCGCCTTTGCGATGGCAATGCGCTCCATGAGACGAGACGACTCTTTGAAGGGATCTCAGATACGCCCAGGTACGGCAAAACGGATGTTCCGCTTCGCTGCTCCTTACAAGAAGACCCTTGCGTGGTTTTTGGTTCTCATAGCCTTTGACTCAATGATCGGTGTCGCAAACCCTTTGATCTACAGGTCAATAATCAACCAGGGAATAATCGGCAAGAACGCTCACCTGATCGTCCTCTTGGCAGTTCTCGTCGGAGTTTTAGCAGTCATCGAAGCGGTACTTTCGATCTTTGAACGCTACGCATCTGCCA
The DNA here is from genome assembly GCA_021833085.1 of Actinomycetes bacterium. The sequence continues at coordinate 911 of JAKBGL010000067.1, forward strand.
AGGTCGGAGAAGGTCTCATATATGACATGCGCTCGAAGGTCTTCGCTCATATCCAAGAGATGCCCATCGCATTCTTTACCAGAACTCAAACAGGTGCATTGATCTCCCGGTTAAACAACGATGTTCTTGGAGCACAAAGTGCCTTTACAAACACGCTATCTTCTGTAGTCTCCAACCTTCTAACAGTAATTTTAGTTCTCGGCGCCATGTTTTTTCTCTCCTGGCAAATAACCTTGGCGTCTTTAGTAATAGTCCCTCTCTTTATACTCCCAGCTAAATGGGTAGGAAAAAGACTATCGGTCATAACAAGAGAGTCATATAACCTAAACGCTTCGTTGACCAACACAATGACGGAACGTTTCAACGTTGCAGGTGCAATATTAGTAAAGCTCTTTGGAAGCCCAAAGCAGGAGCTAACAGGATTTCAACGTCGTGCCTCACGGGTTCGAGACATAGGCATCACCCAAGCAATGTACTCACGATTCTTCTTTGTTTCGTTGATCCTAACTGCGTCCATCGCTACCGCCATCGTCTACGGTTGGGGTGGCATTTTGGCTGTAAAAGGATCGCTGTCTGTGGGAACATTAGTAGCTCTGACGGCTTACTTAGGTCGCCTTTATGGACCTTTGACCTCCTTGTCCAACATTCAAGTGGATATCATGACCGCACTCGTGTCATTCGATCGAGTCTTTGAAGTTCTAGACCTTCCCCCTATGATCAAAGAGGCGGAGGACGCCACTGACATAGAAGACAAAGAGTCAACTATCGAGTTTAAAAACGTCGACTTCACCTATCCAAGTGCAAAGGATGTTTCATTAGCGTCGCTAGAGTCAGTAGCCGTTTTGGACAACAAGGTCTCGCAGCAGGTTCTCTTTAATGTTTCTTTTCGGGCCGAACCGGGAGACTTAGTCGCCCTCGTCGGTCCATCTGGGGCCGGAAAGACGACGCTCTCATCACTGCTTCCCCGACTTTATGACGTCACAGGGGGATCGATAGAGATAAATGGATTAGATATCCGAAAAGCTACTCTTTCATCCCTAAACTCATTAGTTGGAGTGGTCACTCAAGACGCACACCTTTTTCACGATTCGATCAGAGCTAACCTCTTATATGCCAAAGCTGATGCCAGCGACAAAGAGATGTATGAGGCCCTAAAGGGTGCCCAAATCAAAGAACTCATCGACTCCCTCGAAGACGGTTTAGACACCGTCGTCGGTGATCGAGGATACCGTCTTTCGGGGGGAGAAAAACAACGCATAGCCATAGCCCGGCTCCTGCTCAAAGCACCTCGTATCGTAGTCCTAGATGAGGCTACTGCGCACCTTGACTCAGAGTCAGAGCTCCAAGTTCAAGAGGCACTCAAACTCGCGCTCCAGGGTCGTACCTCCTTAGTTATTGCGCACCGCCTCTCGACAGTTCGAGAAGCAAACAAGATACTTGTATTAGAACAAGGGCGAGTGGTTCAGTCCGGTACTCATAAGCAGCTCCTCAAAGAAGGCGGCTTGTACTCCGAACTATATGCGATTCAGTTCGAGAAGCAGATGGGAGCAGCCGACTACGAATCCGGCTCGTCATCGGTAAATGGCACAGAGGAAGAACCGGACCCAACAGTCACACCAGTGGCGTAAGCTCAGACCCCATCTCAGGGCCTATTGTTCCACCAAGTCATTAAACTCTTCAACCGTCTCTAGTATCGCATGGGCTAACCGCACTGCGTCTTTTGGGTTGAGTTCGACCGCTACCCTAAAGGAAGGGCCCATCGTTTGATTTAAAAAGTCAATGTTTAAAGAGTGCGCATAAGGGGCATGAACAGGATGATCCAGATAAACCGAAGCTTCATTCGTCTGAAACCAGCCACTGCCTCCTTTCGCCGATCCCTCTACATCGACCTTATGGGTTATGTAAGTACACATGGCTGCCTCTAACTCAAGTGTTTTCCATAAAACGCCCAGATCTTCTGCCAACCGTCGGTTGCGGCATCAACTCGGTAGCTAGGACGATCAGTGGCGAAAAAGGCGTGCCCTGCTCCTTCATAGATGTGAAATTCATGGTCTTTGCCGAGCTTTGTAAGCTCATCATCTAAGACCTTTACCTCATCAGGAGAAGGATATGAGTCTTCTTTACCAAAAAGGCCAAGTAGCGGCGCCGATAGATTTGAAGCCATCCCCATCAGAGACTTAACCTTGAGAGGCGCTCCTTCGGGTGGATCAGCAACCACAAACGCTCCATAACAATCAACGGCGGCGTCAAGCTTTAGCGAACACGCTGCTAAGAAGCTCTGCCGTCCGCCTGAGCAGTAACCGATCACGCCGACTTTGGAGTTAGAGTTTGCTTGCAACTTTAGAAACTTGGAAGCCCCATCGACGTCACCTACTAATCTTTCATCAGGAACACCGCCTTGGGCTCTAGCAGCGGCCGACGCATCGTCTGGCTCGGCATCTGGAGCCTCTCGGTAGTAGAGGTTAAGTAAAAGAGCTAGATATCCATTAGCCGCAAACTTTCTTGCAATCTCTTTAGTACCTTGATCGTAACCAGGCATATGATGAATCACAACGACTGAACCGTAAGGTCCAGGACCTAAAGGTCTTGCAAAGTATCCTTCGATGACGTCACCGTTCGCTCCTGGGAAGAAAACCGTCTCCGCCATGACTTTGTCGTATTTTACCACGTATCACCTTTCACTTAGTTGTCCAATTTTTATCATAGATGGCAAATACAACTAAATCATCAGAGAGCTCAACGAACAGATTATTTTCTAATACAGATGCAGCTCCAATCGCCATTCACACCAGAAGTCAACACACCATGAAACACTATGAAAGAGTTTGCGCAAACTCATAGAATAAGCAACTATCGCGCATCGACTTACTCTGCTAAGCTATCGTTTGAGCAACGATTAAAGGGGTCGGAGTGAGTACTGACGAAATCACAACCTTGAAACGAGAGATGGACGAACTCGTTAGTACTATGTGTAAGGCGATGAACGACCCAAAGCGACTCATGATCCTATACTCACTTAAAGAGCAACATCTAAGCGTAGGAGACATCGCCGACTTACTCGAATCAAACTACGCCAACGTCTCCCAACACCTGGCTGTCCTAAGAGAGCGTGGACTAGTTGAAAGTAGTCGTCAAGGAAATACGATCTACTACTCTCTCAGACATCCTAAAATAATCCACGCAATAGACACCTTGAGACTCGTCATGCAAGAGGAGATCTCTAGGAGAATCGAACTGCTCCACCCCAACTAATTAGTGGGAAAGTGCGCACTCGGTGCCAAACGGGGTACCAATAAGCCGATTAAAAGAAAACACGGGTAGCGTGCAATTCGGCCTCGATATATCTTCCCTTATCCAGTAATCCGCTCCAGAATCTATCTACATAGAAATAATAAATAACCGTGCAGCGATAACGATACCAAGGCCACAGTACGACAGGCCTAACAGTTCAAGATAACAGTACCTGCAAACTACCGAGGGAACTTTGCGAGCGCATCACCTTCCAATAAAGCATCGTTAAATCCAAGTTGCAAGGAATTTAGCTATTGGATAGATCCTGATGGAGCACAAAGGTATCATAAAGATACGTTACTTTGGCGTATGGATTAAGACGGCACCACCCAGATGCGCCCATCTTTATCAAAGATATCATAGTGAGCAACGTCTGTGTCTGCCGGTCCTCGTACTCGCTCGCCGCTACAGATGTCGAACCTGCTTCCGTGCCTAGGACAAGTAACGACCCCTTCTTCGACTTCTCCCTCCGACAAAGCCGCTCCGGAGTGCGTACAAGCGTTCTCCAAACACCCAAGCCGCCCTCCACTACGCCATATCGCTACACTCTTACCGTCTACATCGAAGGTGCCCAACAGTCCCAGCCTGCCAGCTGAATCAGAACTGTCCATAACAGCTATCGCTTCACGACGACCGCTATCTGAAGAGGCCAAGCGACGCAGTAACGCTCCTCCGATAGCACCGTCGGAACTTACCAGATTAAAACCTGATCTCTCTGCTAGCAACCATAGTCTCTGATCAGGTACGTCAATGCTACCGCACACAAGCACGGTAGGTGCCGCCTCTCTTATCATTTGAGCCAGCTCAGCTACCTTGTCCCTTTCGTGAGGAACTGGAACAACGACCGCTACCACATCGTCCACATCTAAAACTGACGGATCGCTCATAACGTCTGAGCCAAAGGACAAGCTATAGTTGGAACGCCTTTTAAGTACTTCAAGGGACCTCTTGGTCGCAGGGGACACAGTCTTAGATACTACGACTATGCCCCCTTTATCGACATCTTGTTCTCTTCCCACTATATGAATAGCGTTATATCAGCATCGGCAGCCATGTCGATAAAGCTCGCCGCTCCTATTGGAATACTCACTCCGTCAATAAAGTCATCTTTGCTTAGTCCGTAGAGATCCATGGTCATTTGACATGGATGCATCCGCACACCAAGGTCTTGCGCCATCTCCAAGAGCTCCTTCGGAGAAGCCACCTTATACTCATTTGCCAGCATCTTGATCATCTTGGTACCGGCACCACCAAAGTGTATCTTACCAAGCTTTAAATGGTCAGTGCCACCAGGATCAACGAGCGACTCAGCTTTTTGCATCCAGTTTTTGCCCGTCACTCTAATCTCATTCTTCTGCAATACTCTCAGTCCCCAAAAGGTGAAAAATACATCTACCTCAAGACCTGAGGCCGCAGCGGTGCTCGCAAGAATGAGTACTGGCCACACCCTATCTAGGTCTGAACTCCAGCAGATCATCGCCATCTTCTTGGCTTTTCCAAAGTCATTTGCTTCAATGTCATCTGACATCTGATACCCCCCTTATCTAAGAATTACTTAGGATTATGCATCTTAAACTATCAAGAACACCTGCTATGGTGCTCGCTTCTCCGCTTAACTATCCCATTGCCTCTACTCTTCGCATCTAAAACAGCGAAGCCCTGTTTCGTCAATAAGGTCCTTGTAATGTGCCATTGCCTCCTTCCCGTCCGCTAGACAGCTAAGCTCTTCAGTACTTTCTAAACGTACGCGATAAAACCAACCAGTCCCGTAAGGGTCCCGGTTACTAGCTGCAACGTCAAGATCGAAGGTGATTTTATTGTTCTCTAATATGTCACCGCTAATTGGAGAGATGAAAGGTCCTACCCATTTAGCACTCTCAATAGCGGAGAGTGGCTTGCCACGACTTACCCTCTTACCCACAGCCTTCCAACTAACTTGAACAAGTCTTCCACAGCGGCTCTGTGCAACGTCTGTCATGCCCAAAGTCGCCACGTCACCGTCCATCTTAACCCACACGTCATAGTCGAGATCGTAGAGCAACTCTTCTGGAACAACGCAACCTGCCCAACTTTGAATCGTCATCTCGATCACTCAGTAGTACAGGAGATACCCTCGGAGTCCAAGAACTCCTGGTACTTCTCTACTCCTTCATCTCCTGTGACTAGAAACGCCTTATCTGCCTCCCAATCAACGGGTTTCACTTTCGCTATCCATCCTGAACCATAGGGATCAGCGTTTATAAGTCCAGGATTGGTAGCAAGTTCTGCATTTATAGAGACGATCTCACCCTCAACTGGACTAGGTACTGGACCCACCCACTTACCGCTCTCGACGGTAGCTACGGATTTCCCTCGCTTTATCGGCTTCCCTTCACCCTTTAAAGAGACAGATATAACCGTCTTAGCCATATTTTGGGCGACATCTGTAAGCCCAACCAGAACCAAGTCACCATCGGGCTTTGCCCAGACGTGCTTTTCTACAACGTAGTAGAGCGTATCTGGAATATTGCAACCATTGACGGAA
>JAKBGL010000068.1 GCA_021833085.1 Actinomycetes bacterium
TAACGTTCGATCCCAAAAAGGTCACATCCGCTACTAAATACTCGCCTTCAAGGTCTCCTCTCACCGTTATAGCTTCGGGCCTCACAAGTATCTCTGCCCGGCTCCCACGAGCTGGTGTTCCAATCCCTCGAACATATGGAAAGTTGCCCACATTCGGGACGACCGCAACCTTATCGTCTAGAACCGTACCACAAAAGACATTAACGGTCCCAACAAAGTTTGCTACAAAGTCGGTCGAAGGCGACGAGTAAACCTCGGTAGGAGTACCAAACTGTTCTAAGTTACCGTCACTCATTACAGCCACTCGATCAGCTAGAGAAAGGGCCTCCTCTTGATCGTGAGTAACAAAAAAAGTTGTTATACCTACTTCTCGCTGGAGCTGCTTAATCTGTTCTCTAAGGTTAGCTCTTACCTTTGCGTCAAGAGCGGATAGTGGCTCATCTAATAAAAGCACCTCGGGCTTGATCGCCAACGCCCTCGCAAGAGCAACTCTTTGCTGTTGTCCACCGGACATCTGATGCGGATAACGATTCGCCTGCTCTATCAGTCCCACCATCTCAAGCATCTCATGCGCTCGTCTCCGTCTTTCAGCAGCTGAGAAACCTCTCACCTTAAGACCGAACTCTACATTAGCCGCAGAGGTCATGTTGGGAAACAGCGAATAGCTTTGAAACACCATGCCTATCGATCGCTTTGAAGCTGGTAACCTAGTTACGTCCTTGCCTCCAATAAATACTGCACCCGAGTCGATCTGTTCAAGGCCAGCAAGCGCGCGAAGTGCAGTTGTTTTTCCACATCCCGAAGGTCCGAGCATCACCACAAACTCTCCAGGTGAAGCCGCAAGGTCCAATTGAGCAAGAGCTCTAACTTCGCCGTAGGTCCTCGATACCTTAGATAGGCGAACTGATACTCCCTGTACTCCCTTGGCATCTGAAACGTTCGCACCATCTACTGACGTCTTTGAAGACTCCATCTCCATCACAATAACACAACCTCACTAAAGTAGGACTTAGTCACTCGCACTACTCTGCTAACTCAACCAGCTCAATAACGCTCTGAGAAGACATTAATACTCCTCCTCCACCACGACGACTCTTCTTACCCGCTCGCCGAGAAAATACAACAGTAACAATCGACAGGGGAATCCACGTAAACAACAGGGCGATCAACGAGAATGCAATCGCTTCAGAAGCCTGAGTTTGACCAATCTGAACAAGATACACAGCGAACGTCGTAAAACTCAGAAGGGACGCAACGGCAAACTCACCCAGACAGAATGCGAACGCCAACACAACTACGCCCAAGACGCCAGACTTCAAATTCGGTAGCAACACCCACCACAGTATCTTCCTAAAAGGAGCACCGAGAGACTGCCCGGCCTCGACGAGGGTCTTTATGTCTAGCGCTTGTACAGCAGAGTCGAGGGTTCGGTATGTGTATGGCAAGGCGAGTACCACGTACTCAAGAGCTAGTATCACTGGGGTACCCATAATAATGTTAGGCAATGAACCAAAACTTGTAATAACACCTAAAGTTATTACTACCGACGGTATCACCAGAGGAAGAAGCGACAGTGCTTCCATAACTCTTCGTATTCGGGGTGCCTTCCAATGTACCCAAACCGTAGTTGGTATAAGAATCGCGAGACTCAGAGCTACAGTACCGACACCGATCTTTACAGAAAGAAAGAGCGTCGACCAGAACTGCGGGTCTGAAAGAAGCTTGGAATACGCCGAAAAAGATAGACCGCTACTTGAACCAGTAAATGAAAAACGGGCAGAAGATATCACGGGAACTATAAAAAATAACCCAACTGATCCGAGTACCACCCCTCGAAAAACTCTACCAACTCTCAGAACGTTAGAACCACCACCGCCACTTGAGTTTGCGGGTACTCCTATTACCGAAGCCATCTAGAAGCCCTTCTTTGAACGAAACCATACATTATGGCGGCGATAATGACGACACCGATCATTCCTGCGCCCAGTGCATTACCAAGGTGTGCATGTCCGACAAGAACGTTACCGGAGATCAGCGATCCAATTTGAATTGGCACGATCGGAATCGTTCCAGAAGTAAGAGCCGCTGCAGTAGCGTAAGCAGCGAACGAATCTGTGAAAAGAACCAAAAAGCCAGCTAACAGCGGTGGAGCTAACAGCGGTCCGCCGATATATCTCCAAAACTGCACACGAGTCGCTCCCAAGGAAGACGCCGCGTCGACCCACTCTTTACGAAGTGCATCAATCGGTGGGATCATGATCAAAACCATTAGCGGAATGAGAAAGTACTCATAAACAACTGTCAAGCCTAGAACTGAGTACAGCGAAAACCCATGGTTATATGGGTTATAACCAACCTTTGTCAATAGTTCCGTAACTAGTCCAAAGTTACCCAAGGTTGCCACAAAAGAGAAGGCCAAAGGTACGCCACCTGTGTTTGCGAACACTCCCGAACCGGCAGTCACTACGGCTCGAAGAGTCCTACCTGGAGACGCCACGATAGCCAGCGCCACTAGAAGTCCTACAACAGTGGATATCACGGCGGAGAATAGAGACAGCTGAATCGAATTTTTAAAGGACTCAAAGTATACACCTGAGAATCCTACCGAAAAGTTAGAGAGTGTGAAACTTCCATTGTCAGCTTTAAAAGCATCCACAACCACCGAAATCGCCGGTACCAAGAGAAAAATTCCGAGATAAGCAACAAAGGGTAAAACACCCATAAATCGCCGCCAGTTACCGTACCTTAAGAACCGAACAACTGACCAACTAGCACCTTCCTTTGGGGGTTCAGAGGTGCTAGCACCTTCGAACCCCCCATCGGACTCCCGGCTTTCACCTAGAGATGAGATAGACAATTAACTATCCTTGAGCATTTCCGACTGCATTTGCCCAGTCTGACGCCACCAAGGTCTCGGCTGTGTTTAATTCAGAAGCCGTTGGGAACTGTGGCGTACCCGACACAGGAGGAAGTGCAGAGAGATAAGACTTATTGACACTTCCAGAAGCCATCATCTCTGGCAAACGGACGGGGCGAGCAAATCCCTTCAACCAAAGATTCTGCCCAGTATTAGAGTACAAAAACTCCTCCCACAGGCGAGCGGCTGCCGGATCAGGAGCATACTTCGATATCGCTTGAGCATAGTAACCAGCTACCTGTCCATTCTTAGGAACGATTACCTTCCAGTTAATCTTGGGAGCCACCAACTTGCCATAAGCTACGTTTAGATAGTCCCAGTCGATATTAACCTTCACCTGGCCAGATTCGATCGCTGCTGGAGACGACTGAACCGGAATGTACACACCCATCTTGGCTAGGTTAGAAAAGTATGTAAGTCCTGGCTTGATATTCGAAAACGACCCTCCGTTAGCCAACGCAGCCGCATACACCGCGTTGAAAGCCGCTGCGGCGCCAACTGGATTTCCATCAAGAGCAACAGCACCTTTAAGAGCGGGATTCTCAAGACTCTTAAATCCTGTAATCGGAAAGTTTATCGCCGAGGCGTTGTAGCCGATAGAAATATACCCACCGTAGTCGTAGTACCAGTCTCCATTGGCTGCCTTTTCGTTTGCCGCTATGTCATTCCACGTTGCAACTTTATAGGGAGCTAACAACCCTCCAGTTGCGGCACTTTGCGCAAACGCTGGGCCAACGTCGATGACATCTGGAGCTCTCGATGAACTCTTCAGCTGCTTGATCGAGTTAATCTCCTCAGCAGAAGAGCCGTTAGGGTTAATGTCATTAATTTTTATACCATATTTGGCCTTGAAGGCCGACATGATCTCTCCGTAGTTAGCCCAGCCAGGCGGGAGAGCTGTAACGTTCAGGATACCTTCTTTCTTAGCTGCTGCAACCAACTGACTCATTCCGCCACACGCTGATAGAGAGTCACAGGTTGAGTAGTTCACTGACGATGAGCTAGAGGGCGCACTTGACGCAGTAGAACTACCGCATGCCGCCATAATAAGCGAACCAGCTGCTACTGCCGTAAATGGCAAAATTCTCTTCTTAAACTTGTTAGACTTCAACGACAACCTCCGCATTCGGTTCGTATAGAACCTTTTCAACAACATAGCACTGTGTAAACTCACAGATACGCGAATTGTACCCTACTTCTCAGAACCTACCAAGAAGTAACTAGATAGTAAATAATTGATACATCCGAGTAAACACAAGAAACACACAGGAAATGTTAATAAATCATCCAGATCGCAACCAAATACAACACCTAGATCAGAAAGTAACGCTTGTTCAGTGATTAAACAGTCACGTACCTTCGACCAAAATACGATCAACCATTTCACCGAACTTGCAAGACTCGTAGACGAAGATGCCTCGATCTACTTTAAGAGCGAGATATCCAACGCACTAAGTACTGCCGAAGCGCCTGGGCGATCACTACTTACCTACTACTTAGTCCTACGGGAAGTCTTAAGCCTCAAAGGAGTAGAGAATAGAGAATGGATCACAGCTGCCCTGGCAGAGGTGCTACTCCCAGACGTAAACAAAGAAACTATAGAGACAATCTTTAAAGATTTGCGTAAAGTAATTGCCAACTTAGTGAAAGATGTGGCACGCGAGCTCCATGCAAAATCTGAGCATTTTGAAGATCTAGAGATCTGGAGTTTCCCAGAACAGGGTCTACATACCCAAACTGCCGAGCAGACATCGTCTTCACAACGAAAGTACTTAGGAAGTTACTACACAACAAGCGTCATTACTTCTGAGTCTCTTAGCATGCTCGACCTTTCGAAGGTCAATTCGAAAAAAATCAGGGTATTAGACCCAGCCTGCGGCACCGGTAACTTTTTGGTCGCATTCTATAAAGTCGCTCGTCAACAGGGTTTGGACTCAAGTCAGGTAAAACACTCGCTTTACGGTATCGAAATCGACGAGGTAGCGGCAAGACTATGTCGCGCTCGGATTCTTCTTTTGGACCCCCATATCTTCATATCCACCCCCACCCAACTTGAGTCTCAGATCATCAACGCCGATGCCCTAGCTATTCTCCTTGACTACCGCATGACAACACAACAAACAGGAGGCATGGGAAATAATCCCACGAAACGTTGGAAACTACCTTTAGGCGACTTTTCTCACGTTATCGGAAATCCCCCTTTTATAAATCGAATTCGAGCCGCAAGCTCTGGTGGCAACAACAGTCTGAGCCTACTAACTCAAGAGACTAGACATCTCATACAGGCTGCCCCTTATACGGACATAAGTGCCATATTTTTAAATCTCGCTGCAGACATCGTTACAGATCGAGGATGGATAGTTATGGTACAACCCGTTTCGTTTCTAGCCGCTAGAGACTCGGAAGCCATAAGAGCTAGTCTCTTAAGTCAGACTCAACTAAGGGCCGCCATTTTTGATCATTCGAAAAGCTTTTCAGCTGTTGTAGATACGGTTACCTTAGTGTTTTACAAGGGGCCACCGAGCACCTACCATACAGTTACCATCAAAGCAATCTCCAAAACAGGTACCATACGCAAGGTAGTAACCACCTTATCTGTTGAGTCAAGATCCCTGTCGCAACTCGCCGCTATAGCAAGTGCCGTGCCTCTACCAATAGATCTCCACTTAGACCATACAAGCGATCGAAGATCTATCGAGGAGTTAGCATTCTCGACCGCTGACTTCAGAGATCAGTTCTACTACATAAAAGCGAATGTTACCGAAGAACTCGCACACGGCTCCCAAGATAATGAGTCTCTAAAGGTCATAACCGTAGGGTCCATCGAACCATCCAAAGTCCTTTGGGGAGAAAACTACGTGTTGATAGGGGGGAAAAAGTACCTCCGTCCAGTCCTGAGTAAGAAAGGATCGGATAATCCAAAGGTCCTCGAGTGGCTGGTAAAGAGATCCAGGGCCAAGGTGCTGGTAGCTACGCAAAGCGAAGTGATCGAATCGGTCGTTGACCTTTCCGCTCAGCTAATCGGATCCGTTCCAGTTATATCAGTAACACCGAAACGTCAAGATGACATCTTCGCGATACAGTCAATGCTATCCTCATCGGCTCTCTCGGCAGTTGCCATCGGTAGACACATTGGCTCTGGACTTTCTCACAAAGCTCTTAAACTCTCCGCCTCACAGATCGCCGCTCTACCGCTACCATCTAATCAAAGGCCATGGCAAAAAGCAGCGGAGATCCACAGTATCATCGTCGAACAAGGCATCACTAAGGTAGATGAGCTTCTAGAGATGCTAAAAGAAGCGGACACATACATGCAACAGGCTTATGCGTTGGACTCCCAAGAGCTGCACGCTTGGTGGTTCAGTCGAGTGACTCGTTACTTGAAAAGACACCTAAAGAGTTAGTTATCGAAACTAAACTTCTGTTTACTGTATCTTTGCCTCGCCGCAATCACCCCACGAACACCACCGAAGGGATTTTCTACGTCTCCCAAGTATCGCGGGATTACATGAATATGCACGTGGGGTACGCTTTGCCCAGCTACAGCTCCGTCGTTAATCCCCAAATTAAAACCATCCGCACCCGAGGACACAGCTTCACGCGCAACTTTAGCTGCTACCTGAAAGAGCTCTCCTACCAAAGTCGGAGTAAGCAGATCGGAA
>JAKBGL010000069.1 GCA_021833085.1 Actinomycetes bacterium
TTTGTGAGCCATATCCTTATCACGCAAAAACGCAACGACCTGCCGCTGATTATGCAAGCCGCCCTTTTTGGACTTAGTTATGAGGCGTTCGATGATCGGCCTCAAGCGCTTAGCTTTCGCTTCAGTCGTAAGTATCGACTCCGCTGCTATCAGTGATGCAGCAAGGTTGGCCAACAATGCGCGTTGATGCGCTGCGCTACCACCGAGTCTTTGCCCTCGTTTAGGTCTTCCAGGAACCATCAGTCCTTACTCCTTAGTGATAATCCTCTTCGCTCCAATTTATCAACCACTTCATCCAAAGACTTTTGACCAAAGTTAGTTATAGACAAAAGATCCTCAGGAGAACGGATAATTAGCTCGCCAATAGAGTTAATTTGAGCACGTTTCAGACAGTTACGAGGACGTTCAGTAAGCTCTAGATCTTCAATTGGTAGGTCTAGATCTGGAGAACGCTCCTCAATGATCTCTGCTTCAGACAGCTCAAGGCCTTGTGGATCCTCAGAGATCTCGGCAACTAACGTCACTAAATTCTTTAAGGTCTCGCCTGCAGAGGCAAGAGCTTCTCTAGGAGATATCGATCCATCGGTCTCAATATCCAATACAAGCTGATCATAGTCGGTAGACTGACCAACTCTCGTTGGCTCGACGTCGACAGCCACACGTCTAACTGGTGCAAAAATAGAGTCGATTGGAATTATCCCAATAGAAGAGGTTCTTTTGTTTTTCTCAGCAGAGGAGTAGCCTCTTCCTCTCTCAACAACCGCATCGAGCGCTAATCGACCTCTTTGCGAAAGAGTGGCGATATGTAGATCAGGGTTCACAATCTCGACATCGGATGAAACCACGAAGTCCTCAGCTCTTACTACTCTTGGACCCCTCACATCTAGCCGTATCGTTACCGGTTCATCTGAGAAACTCCGAAAAACAATATCTTTAAGGTTGAGAACAAGGTCCGTTACATCCTCTTTAACGCCCGGAAGCGTAGTAAACTCGTGTAACGCATCGTCAAAACGCACCTGAGTAATCGCTGCACCAGGGATCGACGATATGAGCACCCGACGCAGCATACCTCCTATCGTGTAACCAAAACCTGGCTCCAACGGGCCAAAAGAGAACCTCTGACGATTCCCAACCTCGTCACCAAGGGCCTCAATGGAGGGACGCTGAATAAATAACACTCTCTCTCCTTAGATCTTACTTCGAGTAAAGTTCAACGATCAACTGTTCGCGAACCGGAACGTCGATCTGCTCTCGCAGTGGAGGATTTAACACTCGTACCGCATTGCCTTCTCTCTCAAGCCATGCAGGCACTTGGCGATCGAGCGTATCTCTATTATGCTGAACAACTATCTGCTCATCAAATCCGGTAACCAAAGAGACAAGGTCGCCCTTTTTAACTCGCATCGATGGAATGTCTACCCGCTTGTCGTTGACAAGGACATGACGATGACGAACAAACTGTCTCGCCTGGGATCTCGATGATGCCCATCCTGCTCTAAATACAACGTTGTCTAGACGTAGCTCAAGCATGCGAAGTAAGTTCTCGCCCGTAATACCGCTCTGACGGTTAGCCTCTTCGTACGTATTTCGGAACTGCTTCTCAAGCACTCCATAGATACGACGAGCCTTCTGCTTCTCCCGAAGCTGAGTAGAGTACTCTGACCCTTGTCGCGTTCTGTCACGACCATGTTCTCCTGGAGGAAACGGTCTAGACTCCATTGGGCAGCGCGAAGAGTCGCACTTGGGGCCCTTAAGATAAAGCTTCATCCGCTCTCGCCTGCATAACCTACATACTGGTCCTGTATAACGTGCCACTTTGTAATTTATACCCTTCTTCGCTTCTTTGGCCTACAACCGTTATGAGGAATCGGAGTTACATCTCTAACCGAAACTATCTCTATACCAGCGTTTGCTATAGCTCTATGCGCAGTCTCTCGACCGGATCCCGGGCCCTTAACAAGAACCTCAACTTGCCTAACACCATGCTCTTGCGCTCGTTTAGCGCACGTTTCCGCAGCCACCTGAGCGGCAAAGGGAGTGGACTTTCTAGAACCCTTAAATCCAACATTTCCCGCCGATGCCCAAGCCAAAACATTACCTTGCTGGTCGGTTATCGTCACAATAGTGTTGTTAAACGATGAGTGGATATGTGCCACTCCATAAGCTACATTCTTTCTTTCACGCCTGCGTGGACGACGTCCACCGGCTCTTGGCTTAGCCATAAGCTAAAACCCTCCCATCATATAATCAACCTTTACGGCTACTTGCGAGCTGCTTTTTTCTTTCCTGCAACCGTCTTCTTTGGACCCTTACGAGTCCTTGCATTCGTATGAGTACGTTGCCCATGAACAGGAAGGCCTCGACGATGCCTAAGACCTTGGTAACACCCAATCTGAATCTTACGCTTAATGTCTTGATCTACTTCACGTCTCAGGTCACCCTCTACTCGGAGATTCTGGTCTATGTAGTTTCTAAGACGGCTTATCTCATCATCGGTAAGGTCTTTAACTCGAGTGTTCAGATCCACTTGAGTCTCTCTGCAGATCGTCTGAGACGTGGTCAAACCTATCCCAAAGATATACGTCAACGAAATCTCAAGTCTTTTATCTCTGGGAATATCTACACCTGCTATACGAGCCATATAAAGTTATCCTTGCCGCTGCTTATGTCTAGGATTCTCGCAAATCACAAGAACCGTTCTTTCTCTTTTTATGACTTTGCACTTCTCGCAAATAGTCTTAACACTTGGTCTTACTTTCATCTCGCGAAGCCACCTAGTCTCATATAAAAATCTTTTATGCCTCTAACGGCTACTTATACCTGTAAGTTATACGTCCTCTAGTGAGATCGTAAGGAGTGAACTCAACCTGGACGCGATCACCTGGAAGTATTCGGATACGATGCATCCGCATCTTTCCCGAACTGTGGGCCAGTACCTTATGCCCGTTCTCTAACTCAACACGAAACATTGCATTTGGAAGCGGCTCAATAACCTTTCCTTCAACTACGATCACGTCTTCTTTTGGTTGCGACAGTTTACTCCTCCTAACTTAACGATGATCCAGGACAAGGTACCTTCAGTATCTAGGCAAAAATCACCCGAGTGGTCATTATAGTTGCTACTTTAGTCCAATTGACCTAGCCATGTAACAATTCTCTACACAACAGTTAAAATTTCCGGACCATCATCAGTAACCACAATTGTATGTTCAAAGTGAGCCGATAGCGCCCCATCTTTTGTAACCACACTCCAACCATCCGTTAACTGAAGCGTGTCTGGTCCTCCCGCATTGACCATGGGTTCAACTGCGAACACATTTCCTGACCGCATCTTTGGTCCTGGGGATCCCGGCCAGTAGTTAGGAACGTTAGGAGGCTCATGCATTGCGGTCCCGATTCCATGACCTACGTACTCTCTCACAACTGAGAAACCTTCTTTTTCCGCCACCTCTTGTACAGCTCTTCCAATCTCATGAAGATGCTTTCCCGGCCACATCACATCAATACCTGCGTACAACGATCGCTCAGTTACATCAATAAGACGTTGAGCCACCTTTGATACCTTGCCTACAGCTGCCGTATAAGCAGCGTCCCCATGATAACCCTCCACTATGGCACCCGCATCAATAGAGATAATGTCTCCATCTTCGAGTCGGTACTCACCAGGAATCCCATGAACTATCATCGAGTTCGGCGAAGTACAGATGACCGCTGGAAAGCCATGATAGTTCAAAAAATTTGATCTAGCTCCGCGCTTTTCAATAACGTCCCTTGCAACTTTATCTAACTCGAAAGTAGTTACACCCGGCCGGATAGCATTTCGAGTCTTATCATGGATCTCTGCCACCACCCTGCCCGCTTTACGCATCTTGGAGATCTCTTCTTGTGTACGGATCATGAACATGTCCTAGGGATCACAAAGTTACAGATCAATAGGATTACCTCGCATACGGTTAATGACAGAGATAAGCCTTGCCATAACCTCATCAGGCTCACCAACTCCGTTCACAACCACTAGCTTATCTCGGTCTTGGTAGTAACGTATCAAAGGAGCTGTCTGAGTCTCATATAGGTCTAACCGTCTTTGGATGGCCGTCTCCGTATCGTCTTCTCGTTGAACGACCTCCCCACCACAACTATCACAGGTCCAGTCGTGTTTCGGGCGGTCCGTTAGGGAGTAGTTGGCCCCACATACTGAACAGACACGACGAGACGCAAGTCTCTTTAACACTAGCTCAGTCGGCACATCAAGATCAACCACAATGTCTAAATCTGATGGATAAAGAATCTTCTCTAGATCTTGAGCCTGACCTAGAGTACGTGGATAACCGTCTAACAAGAATCCCCGAAGACGAGCATCGGCTTCGTCTAGTCTTTCTCGTACAACTCCAGTTATTACCTCATCGGGGACTAACTCGCCCTTCTCCATATAGGACCTCGCCAGCCTACCAAACTCCGAGCTCCCTCTTGCAGCAGACCTTAACATATCCCCTGTCGAGATATGAGGAATCACATAGTGATGAGAAAGTCGAGTCGATTGAGTACCTTTACCGGCTCCTTGCTTGCCAAGCATAACGATGCGCGTCGGAGTTGCCATATCAATTAGACCTCGCGCTAACGGAGAAAGCCGTCGTAGTTTCGCATCGTTAGCTGAGAATCCACCTGCTTCAAAGTCTCCAAACCGACTCCGACTGCGATCAATAACGTCGTACCGGCAAAGGGAACGTTATTAACGTGCCACAGCGCAAGCAAAATAGCTGGTATCAAGGCGACTGCCGCAAGAAAAAACGCGCCCGGCAGGGTAATCCTATTTAGAATTTGACCAAGATACCGCTCTGTATTTGGACCTGGACGAACTCCTTGAATATACCCACCTTGCTTACGAATGATCTCAGACTGTTGGTGTGGATCGAAAGAGACCTGAACATAGAAAAACGTGAACATGACAATAAGCACACCGTATATCGATATATAGAACAAGCTCGTGGAAGAGACAAGATGATTATTTACAAACGAACGGAACGCCGTCCAGGGGATGATACTAGCTAACAGGACAGGAAAGTATAGTATAGACGAAGCAAAGATAATAGGAATAACTCCGGCTTGGTTCACCTTCAGTGGTATGTAGCTGTTACCCCCCTCGTACATCTTCCTACCAACTACTCGTCGTGCAAACACTACGGGTATACGACGTTGACCTTGCTCAACAAAAACAATAGCCACCAAGATAGCTACCGCGACGACAAAGACAACCACGAACTTCAAAAGTCCAGCATCAGCAAGGATAATCCGTCCTGCTGAAGGAAGACTTGCTACGACGTTAGCGAAGATTAGGATTGACATTCCTTGGCCGATCCCTCTTTGCGTGACAAGCTCTCCCATCCACATCACCAAAGCCGTACCGGCTGTTAAGGTGAGAACAATAAAGAGAACTCTCGGAACGGTAAACGAAGGGATCAGATCGACTGGCTTTCCATTTGTCAATAGCCCAGTACCGCCATCATGGAAAATAAATGCTAGACCAGTGGCCTGCATAATGGCCAACGCAATAGTTAGATACCTCGTCGTTTGTGTAATTTTCTTCTCGCCGACAGCACCTTGATCTCGCCACTCTTCAAGCTTAGGAATAACGGTGGTCAATAGCTGGATTATGATAGAGGAAGTAATATAGGGCATAACGCCTAAACCGAAAAGAGCGGCTCTAGCTATCGCACCACCGGAAAAAAGGTTAAGGAAGCCAAAAACACCTCCATTTACCTGGGCTTCAAGAGTCTGAATTTGGTGAAAATCAATACCCGGAACCGGAATATTAGCTCCCAGCTGGTACAACGCTATAATCAGCAGAGTAAAAAGAACTTTATTTCTAAGATCTGGTACCCTGAATACATTCTTCAGGCTTGACAGCACAGTCCGTACTCCTCAAAATTCAATACACCAAAGCCTCATAGAGACACCTAATTAATGAATCTAACACGTCTTAGTAGAAACAATCAACCACACGTTGTGCTACAGCACTAGCGATTCATCAAAGCATTACCTTGGGCCGGAACACGTCGACCACCATTAGGCTTCTCAAGAACGACTGGAGAACCCCCAAGGCTTCTGATCTCCGAAGCAGCATTAGCAGAAAACCCATGAGCAGACACGGTCATAGCTTTTGTTAGAGAACCTTCTGCAAGCACCTTCACCAGACTTCCCTTACGGACGACCCCTCTTGAGTAAAGGACTTCTGGGTCGACAACCACAACGCCTTGTGATGCGAGCAACTCCAAAGTAGAAAGATTCACAACGCTATACGTCACCCGAAACGGGTTGTTAAACCCTTTTAGTTTTGGAAGACGTTGTGTAAGAGGAAGTTGCCCCCCTTCAAACCCTAAAGGTATTGTATCTCTAGCACCTTGTCCCTTAGTACCTCGCCCAGCGGTCTTGCCACCCTTGCCTCCGGTTCCGCGTCCCACTCTCTTGCGAGTTTTATGCGAACCAACAGCTGGCTTCAGGTCATGTGTCTGTAACAACTTACCCAATCTCCTCAACACTTATGAGATGGGGTACACGACGAATCATTCCCCTAATCTCA
>JAKBGL010000070.1 GCA_021833085.1 Actinomycetes bacterium
CATCAAAGTCAGAGACCGTTCTAGACTGCAGAGACGGAGCTGTTGTAGTTTGTCAAACGTCTCGCTCTGGCTAAGAGGAGTCACATGCGACGACCTCTTGCCCCGTGTAGTTTTGAAGGTTCTCTCCGTCTGTGGGTGTACCTAAGTTGATTTGTCTTTGTAGATCGTGTAAGTCTCTAAAGTAAAGCCGGTGGTAATCTGATTCAGTTGAAGACCCTAAACTGAGCAAAGATGGATAAGAAAGTTGCTTTGTGGTCGAGTCATTCTCATCAAAGATATAGATCGTTGTTAGCTACAGCGATTCCCAATCTAATTACAGCGATTCGACTTCTACTTTTACCCGTTTTCTTGTATCAGATTCAGACGCATACTTCTCCGATTGCGATCGCTGGAAACCTGGCGATCATGGGTATTACAGACTT
Organism: Actinomycetes bacterium; assembly: GCA_021833085.1. The sequence goes on from JAKBGL010000070.1 coordinate 423, forward strand.
TTTCGATGGCTTCGTGGCTCGAAAGATACATGGTGTAAGTACATTTGGGAAGGTGTTTGATCCCACAGCTGATCGTATCGTTTTGGTAGTTGTTGCAGTTGAACTGGTGTATGCTCACTATCTTCCGCTAACAATTGCAGTCCCCCTTTTGCTCCGCGAGGCCCTTGTATCGATAGTTATGATTTATCTTTTTGTAGTGCGTCAAACTCGAGTTGACGTCGTCTGGGTCGGGAAAGCGGGCACATTTGCTCTTCTGACAGCACTACCCGCTCTAGTCTTTGCCGGACACTACGGTGAACTGGGAATAATAATCCACACGTCAGGCGAGGTTGTCGCCGGCGTTGGTACAGTGGTTCTATATTACGCTGGACTTAGCTACGTAAAAGCCCTTGCACGACGGTCGAACTGAGTTAAGTGCCCTTAGAGATAGTTGATTGGTCGCAGTTATAAATCAAGACGGGATTGGACGAGGATTATATGAAGGCAGTCATAATGGCAGGAGGCGAAGGTACTCGACTTAGACCCTTGACGTCCACACAACCTAAGCCAATGCTACCGATGGCGAACGTTCCAATGATGGAACATATCTTGCACCTTCTTATACAGCACGGTTACGAAGAGGTAATCGTAACCGTAGCCTATCTTGCTAACTCGATAAGAACCTACTTTGGAGATGGACGTGACTTTGGGGTTAAGATCTCTTACGTCTCTGAAGACTCGCCATTAGGAACTGCTGGCTCTGTTGCAAACGCGAGAGAGCTTCTAAGCGATAGGTTCTTGGTGATATCAGGAGATGTTCTAACAGATATCGACCTAGGAGCGGCTCTACAGTACCACGATGAGCGGGGTGCAACTGTCACGGTGGTCTTGCAGAGAGTCGAGAATCCTTTAGAGTTCGGTATTGTTACAACGGACAACGACGGCACAGTTACCAGGTTCTTAGAGAAGCCGTCGTGGGGAGAGGTGTTTTCAGACACGGTCAATACAGGCATCTACATCCTTGAACCAGAGATATTTGACTACATACCAAAGGGCACGGTGTCTGACTTTTCTTCCGACGTTTTCCCTCAACTACTAAAGGCGAAGCGTCCAATATTTGGGTGGATCTCTGAAGGTTACTGGGAGGATGTGGGAACATTAGCTGGCTACCTCAAGGCGCATAGAGACATTTTAGATGGACGAGTAAAGCTAGCCGTGGATGGATTTCAGGTTCGACCGAGCGTCTACTTTGGTCCCGGTTGTCAGGTGCACCCCGACGCGAAGATTGAAGACTGTGTCATTATCGGACCAAATGTCAGGGTGAACAGTGGAGCGCATGTGAGACGTTACAGCGTGCTGGGAGCCTCTACTCGCGTAGGTGATGACGCGGTCGTAGAGAACTCCGTCGTCTCCGACCACTGTTACCTAGGTCCTCAGGCACATATAACAGGAGCAGTGGTAGGAAGCAACTGTGACCTACGGAGAGGAGTCACCCTCGAAGATGGAGTAGTAGTCGGAGACGACTGCTATATCGGCGAAGAAGCCATTGTACAACCATTTGTCAAGATCTATCCGTCTAAGAACGTTCAGTCGAGAACTACTGTAAACACTTCGATTGTATGGGAGTCGCGAGCAGTTAGAACGCTGTTTTCCGGTAGCGGGCTAAGTGGTCTCGCCAACGTCGACGTCTCTCCAGAGATCGCAGTGCGACTAGGCATGGCCCTTGGCTCGACACTCCCACCACGTTCAATGATCGTCGCCTCAAGAGACACCTCCAAGGCAGCGAGAATGCTTAAACGAGCCGTGATGGTAGGTGCGAACGCCGTTGGAGTGTCAGTATCAGACTTAGAGGTCGGCCCGATGCCACTGGTTAGATATCACATTAAGTATTCGGGAGCTGTCGCAGGATTCCGGGTATTCCTTGGCGACGATCCAGATACCGTCGAGATAAGGCTTTTTGGTTCTGATGGAGCGGAACTCTCTGAGTCGGAGATCCGCAAGATTGAGAGGGCGATGGCAAGGGAAGACTTTCGGAAGATGCCATCATCCGAGATCGGAGACATCTCATTTCCTGGAAGAGTTGTAGAACACTATGCTGAGTCTCTACTAGGTGTAGTCGATGTAAAAAGTATTCGCGAACGCAAGTTTAGAATAGTAACTGACTACTCCTTTGGTACGGTCGGACTTTTGCTGCACAACGTTCTCGCGAAGTTAGATGCGGACGTGTTAAGTTTTAATCCATATGCGGCTACGGGTAGAGCCATAAACTTGGTGCGCGAGGATCAGAGAAGTCGAGTGTCAAAGTCTGTGGTAGAGTCCGGATCTGATATCGGTGTTATATTTGACCCTTCAGGTGAATCCTTCGAGATCATTGATAATAAAGGAAGGGTACTGCTTGGTCAAAACTTTGTCTACGCGATGGTCGAGTTGTTCGCATCTGAGGCAGGCCAAGGTGACCAGATATTTCTTAGCGTGGAAAGTTCCAATAGATCGCTGTCTTTGGCTAGAGAACACAACGTTGAGGCGTATTGGGCTAAGTCTACACCTCAGGCACTTTGTCTTGAAGTACTTCGAAGCGCAAAGATTAAGACCGCAGGTAAAGGGGAAGTCCCATCGGAACAAAAACTTCCAGATACTCAAACCATTGGTCTTAGTCCTCTTGGAGCGATGGTGTTATCCGGAGTTGTCTCAGGGCCCGACGGTATCTACAATCTGAGTAAACTTCTTGAGGTATTGACGCATCAGAACAGGCAGTTGTCTGACATTTCAAACAGTATCCCGCCGATGTATGTAAAGACAGCAAAAACGCATACTCCCTTTGAGCTTAAAGGTTCCTTGATGCGTTACCTGTTGGAGGCTGAGGCAAGCGAAGGCGTTCTGTTGGTAGATGGGATACGAACGGGCGACTCTGACGGAGGCTTCACATTAGTAGCGCCAGACCCTGAAGATGCACTCACCAAGGTGACCGTTGAGTCCGATGGAGAAGCAGCTGCCTTAGATAAACTGTCTCGAGCAATTGAGTGGGTTTCATCGATGTTGAGGGGAATATAGTTGGCGAAATCAACTTATCCGTAGTCGCCGGGCGCGCAACCTAAGTTGAATGATTCGAAGCGCCCCCAACACAGTTGTAAGTAGTACTCCTCCAACAGCGGAGAATAAAAGCGCAACTCCTAAAGGAAACTTTCCCTTCAAACCTAGAAAATCAATAGGTACACTCTGGAGATTCTCTAAGATAAAAACGAGAAGAAGAACCAGAATCAGTGCCGATACTCCTAAGCCAACAAACAGAGTCGAGGTTTTACTTCTCTGCCCAAATCGGGTTTTTATGACGACATCGCTTTCAGATTCTGTCGTCGTAGTTGGAGTTAGATCCCTCTTATCAACCTTCTCCTCGATGACTGATTCGAGGTTTTGCTCATTATCTGGTTCCGTTTCCATTTTCTACTCCTTTGAAGGTAGGCTACTCTATATTTACAACTGTTCTACTCGATATAACGGTGGCATCCAAGCTCCGTAACGTCTGAGTCAATGTTCATAGGTCTCAGTGCTTCGCACTAGCTGTCAGAGGGTCGTTGTCTTTTGATATGATGTATCGAATGTATTGGACGTAACTAGGAGAGATGCGATAAGGTCCCGTCTCGAAGATCAAAAAGATAAAGCAATAATAATAGCTAATAGAGCTGTAATCTTAAAGCGATACTCGCGTGCTAACGCACTTAGTAAATGAGCACGTGAGGAGTTTGATACTTCTAGATTAACTTAGAAACCAAACCAGTACCAACGCCGAAGGATATAGTTATAGGCACTTTGCTCCACGTACTCACCGCCAAGTGGAGTAGTCGACAGTGACGGAGACGATCCTATGACTAACAACTTTCCAGGATAAACTGCTTATCTGTACACCTTCAACATGGTTGTAGTTGCTATCTTTACCTAGAAAACAATGCCATTTAGATGCGATGCAAGGCTCTTTAGCGTTAACTCCAACTTACTTGAACCTTTCCCAAGTAGTATCCGCTAGTATTCGAAGAATGAATCTTCCCGAGAATTTCAAGTACACAAAGGATCATGAATGGGCACAAGTTTCAGAGGGTGAGTCTGTGGTAAGGGTCGGTATCACAGACTACGCCCAAGACGCCCTGGGAGACGTTGTTTTCGTGGGGCTTCCCAAGATTGGAGAAACCGTAAGTAGCGGAGATACCTTTGGTGAGGTTGAGTCGACGAAGTCGGTATCCGATGTTTTTGCCCCTATCTCAGGTAAGGTTGTTGCCGTGAATTCGGAGCTTGAAAGTAACCCGGAGCTTCTAAATACAGACCCTTACGGAGCCGGTTGGATCTGCGAGATTGAATTTACGGATAAAGCAGAGGTAGAGACGCTGATGAACTCGTCTCAATATGAAGCTTTCATTGCTTGAGTGTTAGGTTTATAACAACTATAGATAGAAACTCTCAAGGTTTTATCAAGGTTGAGGGTAATCTTGTACCATAGCGTGAGAGATATAGATTTGGGAGTAACATTGGTCGCTTGTCTTCACTGTGGGCACGTCAATCAAGAGGGGTCACGATACTGCTCCTCTTGTGGACGACCAGTTACGCTTCAAGAGGACGAGACGACCTCTAGTTTCATTCAACTTGATTTAGTTAGTGATACGGGAGACGAAAAGTACCTACAGGCTCTATCTGAAGTGCCCAAGGGGAGCGCTGCGTTAGTAGTGAAATCTGGAGTAGGAACAGGCTCTTGGTTTGTTCTTGAACGAGAGATAACGACGATAGGTAGACATCCAGAGTCTAATGTGTTTTTAGACGACATAACGGTGTCGAGACGCCACGCCGAGATACGCAAAACAGGAGATCACTACGAACTAAAAGATACTGGTTCATTGAACGGCAGTTACTTAAACCGAGAACGAGTCGAGTTAGCGAGTCTTAACCATGGAGATGAGCTTCAAATTGGCAAGTATCGATTCACGTATATATGCTTCACTGGCGAACAAGAGTAGAGAGACACAGAGAGATCTGCAATGTCAGAGGCACTAGATTTCTTATCGATCGGAGAGGTGCTTACGTTAATTAAAAAAGACTTTCCTGACGTATCCATATCAAAGATCCGTTACCTAGAGAGTCAAGGTTTAATTGATCCCGAGAGGACACCCTCTGGGTATAGGAAGTTTTATCCTTACGATATTGAGCGGCTTAAGAAGGTGCTGCATCTTCAAAGAGACTCCTTTTTACCACTAAAGGTTATAAAAGACACGCTTGACGGCCGCGTAGTAGAGCCCCAGGAACTTGTGACACAACCGACCTTGGAGTTTCAAGACCATATTGAACCTTCGAATACTCCCTTAGAGTTCGACCTTGGAACAAACTTCGAACAAAGTCAACTCGTTGATCTTGTATCGCGTTTAGCGCAAAGAGATCATGTAAAATTTGAGACGACTCAGTCGATTGATGCTGGAGATGAGCACGGTCCAGTTGAAAGGGGAGTATCGCAGTTCAAAGTAAGCGGTGGCAAGTCTATGGGGATGGCTCCGACACCAAAAGTCGACGAAATAAACACGACAATTGAGCGTCAAGACCTAATTAGAACAGCGACCGTTCAAGGCGAAGACTCCGGCGTTAACGTACCTACGTCACCCTCAACCAGTCTGAGCAACGGTACCTCCGGTGATCAAGAACCCTTTGGGCTTGCACGCGAGGAGCTGCTTTCGGTCGAGGAGCTTTCAAGACTTACAGGAGCTCGGGTTTCAGAGATTGGCGAGATTGAATCCTTCGGCCTGATTGAATCGAAAGAGATAGCCGGCGAGCGCTACTATGGAAAGTTAGACTTCGAAATTGTCCAGCTCGTGATAGTCTTCAAAAAGTACGGGGTGACCTCTAGACACCTACGTATGTATAAATTATCTGCTGAACGCGAGGTGGGATTCGTGGAGCAGGTTATAACACCGCTCCTGCGTCAAAGAAATCCCCAAGCGCGCCACAAGGCTCAAGAGCAGGTCTCTGATTTGAGGACACTCGGTAGTTGTCTTCGAGGCTACTTTATGGAGCGTCTACTCGATAAATACAGCCACCTTTAGGCGGTCCGATAAGACAGTTGGTCGAATGGAGGTAGCATGGATGATCAGTGTAATGTC
>JAKBGL010000071.1 GCA_021833085.1 Actinomycetes bacterium
CACGAAAGGGAGGGCTAAAAACACGATCTCCGCGTACGCTCAGGATCTCTTGATGTTCGAGAGGTACCTCATTGGACATGATCTTTCGGTAAAAGACATCAACACCTTCACGGTATCCTCTTTTTTTGATAGTCAATGTGACCACTATAAACCCAGCTCATTAAGTAGAGTTCGTTCAAGCATTAACGGATATCTCAAGTTTCTAACTGCGGAAGGGACCATCGATAGAAGTGTAAATTTAGAGGGAATACTCCGCTCTCCCTCCCAATCGCTTCCGAAAGTTCTAAGCGTTCATGATGTATTACAGTTGATCGACTCTGTTAGTGGGAAACAACCGAAGGATCTTCGAGATCGGGCTGTCTTAGAGGTACTTTATGGTACGGGAGTTCGTATATCAGAGCTGTGTAGCTTGAAGATCGATGACTTAGATCTGGACGAAAGTTTGGCTAAAGTTATCGGAAAAGGATCTAAAGAACGCATAGTTCCTTTGGGTGAGCAAGCTAGGTCCACGCTTATAAGTTATCTCAACTTCGCACGTCCCAAGATAGTCAAAGACCGTCGCTCCAAGTATGTATTTGTCAACATGAAAGGTACGTCACTTACCAGACAAGGAGCTTGGCTCATCGTCAAGTCCAGAGCATCCAAGTTAGGATTGGGCGCCCAAATGACACCACATACACTGAGGCACTGTTGCGCTACACACATGTTGGAAGGGGGAGCAGACCTTCGTATCGTACAGGAGCTCCTTGGACATTCGAGCCTGTCCACCACCCAGATCTACACAAAGGTCACCTTGGGATACCTGCAAGAGGTTTATATAACTGCGCATCCAAGAAGCCTGCTACGCAAAGTATCAAATTAGACGATAGCATTGCCTATATGGTCGATAGAGAAGTTCTGAAGCGAACGCTAATTAACACCCTCGAAGAGGAGCGGAAGCAACTTGAGGAGCAACTGAAGGAACTAGGTCCGTCCGATATATCAAAAGGTGACTTCGATCCCAACTTTGCGGACTCTTCACAGGTAACGGCGGAACGCGGAGAGCTTGAAGCCTTGCGATCGACTTTACAAGAGAGGCTTAAAGACGTAGTCCACGCCCTTGACAAGGCGTCAAGAGGCAGTTACGGCCTTTGTGAGATCTGCATGTCAGAGATAACCATTGAGAGACTAGAGGCAATGCCCACTGCAAGGCTGTGCATGACCTGCACTACTAACAAGAGCGTCCATAGATGAAAGGAAGAAGGGATACGCTGGTAGCGATTGGGGTTTTGGTCGTTATTCTTATCGTGGCAGCACTTCGACATGTAATAAATGGCGTATCTATACTTGCAATCATAGCAATCGTTCCATCTGTGATACTACATGAGGTAAGTCATGGGTACGTCGCTTACCTCTTCGGTGATGACACCGCAAAGAAGGCAAGGCGTCTCTCTCTAAACCCTTTTGCTCACATAGATGTGATCGGAACCCTGATACTTCCGGCTTTATTACTTCTGGTCGGACTCACTCCCTTTGGCTACGCGAAGCCCGTGCCTGTCGATGTCTCTAAGCTAAGACACCCCCGCAATCAGGGCCTGATCGTCGCTCTCGTTGGCCCAGCCGTCAATATCGCTATCGCTATCGCGGCTGGGGTGCTGCTTAGAGCTGCCATTGCCTCACAGATAGCCTCCACACCGCTTATCAGTCAGGCACAGATAGGCAGTGGGTTATGGGTACAGTTCCTATTCGATCTAGGAACAATCAACGTAATGTTGGCGGTCTTCAATCTCATTCCAATACCCCCTCTAGATGGTTCGGCGGTTCTTGAAAGGTTTCTACCTGCACCTTTATGGCGACAATACCTGTCTATTCGCCGCTTTGCTCTTCCTGTTTTGCTCTTTATCGTTCTCCTAGCTCCGACCTTGATCTACACCATTATCTCTCCAGTAACTCAATTTTGGCTGAATCAATTCATCCCCTAGGGAATTCGAAGCCGCTCTGGGCGTTGAAACGGGTAAACAAACAGTAAATTAACTTAGAAAGTACACAATGGAGCAATCGAGCCGAATGTTGAGCTGGAAAGTCCTAGTTCGAACATTCAGTGGGCCTCTGCTTATAGTTTTGTTTGCCACTGGACTTTATAGGGCAAGTCAAAATGCAGCTCAAACAACGCTATCTTTAATAGGTCACGATATCTTACACATTGGACCGTCACTCATTGGCGTGGCTGTAACGATTGCGGGTCTAACCTCAGCAGCGGCCTCACTTTTTATAGCTGGTCGTTTGCGAGCTCACCAGTTGAAGGGCGCTCTTTTGGTTGCGTTGCTGCTCGGCGCTCTTTCCATAGGTATGTACTATATCGCCACTAACTTCATAGTCTTTACGATGGCAAGTATCACGATTGGAGTCTCCGGCGGTCTCGCAATGCCCACAATGGCAACTTTGGCGACAACCTCCAAAAGTATCTCTCCCGCAAGAGGAGTAGCGGCTTACACCGCCGCTCTCTCTGCGTCTTTGGCGGTTGGTCCGCTATACGAGACCTTTATTCTAAATAGCTCTCACGAGAACGTTCGAGTCGCACTCATAGCTTTCATGCCGTTTCCAATCATAGGATTTTTTCTGATTCTCTTCGGAATTAGAGCAGCGCAAAACTCTCGATCCGCTGGCAAGGTGAAGGTGGGTTCTTTACAGATAAGGCAGTCGATTCCCATTCGGTTAGCCATCTCGGCCCAACTCCTGTATCAGGCCCCATTTGTAGCCGTTGTTGCCTTCGGAGCCCTTATAGCAAGATACTCATTTGGGGCGTCATCTTCGACCGCTCAGCTGGGATTTACTGTATTTTTCGTTCTCTCGTTTACGTCAAGAGTAGTTCTGTTATGGAAGCCGGAGATTTTACCTCCCACATTTTTGCTTAAGATCTCTGCCTTGCTTACTCTTATCGGAGTAACGATGCTTGCTACAACACACGGCGAGGTTCTTCTAATTCTTTCCATGGCTCTTTTGGGCGTACCTCATGGGGTAACCTATCCGGTCTCTTTAGCTCTTTTGGCAAAGTGGACATCTCCCGACACTAGAACGCGCGCAAACGCTGCGCTCTCATCCGTAACGAGTTTTGTCGGAGTACTTCTACCGTTTATTCTGGGAATTCTTGCTGCTAGTTATGGGTACCGTACGATGGTGATTCTCGTCTTGTTGCCAGTAATAGCACTTTCCGTACCGGTATTTCATTCATCAGAGGAGCGGCTCGCAGCTCAAGCTACTCCGATCTGACAACATACGCTTTAGTCCAACGTTGTGTCGCGTAAGTGCTCTTGTGCTAACAGTTATACGCAGAAGCACTAGACGTCTTTACCAAGCAGCTGTTACGTATACCTGCGAAGCAACTCATCTACAACGAGTTTCGAATACTGCGGCTAAATGCGAATTATTCGCAGCTACAATTGATTACTAGTAGAGAAACAGAAAGAGGAGTGGTCTTGTCGGACTCTTCAGATACAACGACAGAATCCAAAGGACCGCATCTGCGTCAGGTATATCACGTCCGAGATCTCGTTACGCTATCGGTCTCAAGTGTCGGTCCACTTTTCTCCGTAGCGGCCACCGGTGGAGTAATGGCTGCACAAGCCGGATGGTGGACCCTGCCGGCCGTAGGAGTAATCGCAGTTCCGTTCCTCGTCAGTGGATTTGTATTTCGTCTATTAAATCGACACTTTCCTCACTCTGGTGCCTCTTACCACTGGTCAGCACGAGTAGTAGGGAAAGGCTCGTCAAGGTTTCAAGCATGGATACTAATACTTGCGTACTTTGCATCTATCCCACCCATCATTGTTCCGGCGTCTAGCTATACGCTAACTCTTATAGCGCCGCACTATAGCCCGACCCCAATCGTCGAAGTCATGATGGGTCTGTTTTGGGTGCTGTTCGCACTAATCCCGCTTCTTGGAGGAGGGTTACCTACAGCACGCATTACACAGGTATTTCTGGCCCTAGAGATGGTTTCTTTAGTAGTGCTGGCGATTTTGGGTGTAGCCAACTTCTCAAGGCTCTCTGTACCTGTGCACTTTGGACCGATCCCGATTGCAGGGATGCTCACGGTCGCGGTTGTAGCAGCTACGATACTTGACGGATGGGAGATCGACAGTTATGCGTCCGAAGAAGCTCAGCGGCCCAAGGATGACCCTGGGAAAGGCGGGGTAATTGGAGCCTTCCTAGCCCTGCTTTTCTATGCAATTCTCTATCCGCTGATGTTTTCAGAGACACCGATGTCGAAACTTGCGAATGCAACTAATCCACTTGCAGTGTGGGGGGATCGACTCCTACCAAATGCACCATGGCTCATTTTGATCCCAGTACTAGGTTCGACCGCTGGTGGCCTTTGGTTAACATCGTACATCTTAACGAGAGCTCTCTACGCTATGGGCCGTGAGGGACTCATACCCAAGAGCTTCGGCAAGGTCTCCAAGAGGAGCGTGCCACATTTTGCAATTTTTGTTGCCATGGGAGCAGCGTTTACCATCACTGCTATGCAGCTACTTTTTGCGTCGTTAGCGTCTTTCTTTGGTCTAGTCCTCTCCGCTGCTGGATTCTTCCTAGTAGCTGAGTTTTTGTTAGACTCCATCACTGCATTTGTTTTCTTATCTAAAGGACACACGAAGCTACCCGATGTCTATATCAACCCACACAGACATCGGATGCTTCTTGTGGGCTCCGGTGTTTCGACAGTGATGTTTGGGTTCTTTGCCGTAGCCTTTTTCGTGGTTGGACCAAGCGCAATTGGAGGGGGAATCGACTACGTTCTTTTAACTCTCATCGCACTCGGAGTCCTCTTTGCATATGTGACTAGAAATCGAAAGACGACGTTCATCTTCCATGGATCAGTTGCTTCGGACGAGGACATAAAGTTCCGAGGTGGGAAACGGGCGAAGTCCATAATGCAAATAGATCCTGTCGTACAAGGCCAACGTCCTAGTACTCCATAGCCGTTCGATATACAGTCACCACGCGTTCATCAGTTTGCAGCAAAACTGAAACGTTACTCTTCTTTGAAGATGCATAACTGCTAAGTTTCCATAGTCGCCAGTTAGTCTTATTAGAGTTGGATTTGAGTACATACCTCTGGAGGAACTTTGAAGCCCCTAAGCTACCGTGCTAGAGTGGTGTTAGCCGTTTCGTTGATGGTGGCTGTCTTGCTTTTAGGACTAAGTACTGTAATCGTTTCCAACGCGGTACAGACACCACCTCCGCCTCCGCCAAAGGCGCCTTCAGGGACTTTTACTTGGACAGCTCGACATGCCCTTGTCCCAGTTACACTTGACAGCGATCTCACGGTCATAGAAAGTAGCGGTTTAACCGGTACAGAGTGTCAAAGTATCCAAAGTGACATCGTCGCTACGAGATCTATCCCTCCCATCCCAAACAGCTCCCTAGAGGTACTGTGGAAGCACGTGTTGGTAAACGCAGATAAAATTGGTGCCCTGTGCGCGATCTCTAATCCGTCTGGAAGTCAGCTTCAATCAGCAACGAATATTGCTTCAAGCGCCGTCACCGATCTCACAGCGATCATCGATAAGTTGAATCTCCTAAAAAGTTAGTTTAGTTGTGAAGCAACTATACCCCTAGGGGTATAGACTGTCTAAACAAAGTCAACTATAAACGCATCCAAGGAGAACGCTATGAGTTATCAAGACGTACCTGCGCACAAGTTGGAGGAGCTCCTAAGAGCCGGATTCCAACTTGTCGACGTTCGGGAACCCCATGAAGTCGCAAAAGGTGCCCATCCCCAGGCTATCAACATCCCTCTTTCGGAGTTACAGCACCGGTTACGAGAGGTAGATCGATCTCGACCGGTAGCGGTAGTTTGTCAATCGGGAGCAAGAAGTGCCAGTGCTGCGAGTCAACTCGTTCGATTTGGGTTTAGTCGGGTAGCAAGTATCTCAGGTGGAATGTCCGCAGTCAACAGACTCTCTGGAAGGAGCCTTTAGAAGTGCGCACTACGACCGTTAATGAGTTAGGTAAGGTACTAGGAACCGACGAGGAGCCTTTTATCCTTGACGTTCGAGACGAGGACGAAGTCAGAGATTGGGGTATGCCTCACGCCTTCAACATCCCTCTTTCGGAGCTTGGAAACAGAGTTGAAGAGCTACCCAAAGACAGAACTATCTTTACTCTTTGTCTCGCAGGATCCCGATCACAACAGGCAGCTGCCTTACTTGAAGAGCAGGGCTTTGACGTCCTTTCGATCGACGGAGGCATAACTGCCTGGGCAGGTTACTACGACACTGCTTCGGTCACAGCCGGTAAAGCTGAAGTTGTCCAAGTCAGAAGGAGAGGGAAGGGGTGTCTATCCTATGTGATTGGACACGGTGACTCCGCCTTTGTAGTCGATCCCTCTGTAGACGCGCATGAATATATCAAAGTTGCTCAAGAGCATGGCTGGCGTATTAAGCGGGTCTTTGATACACACCTACATGCAGATCATATCTCAGGCGCACGAGAGCTAGCGAAACAGACTGGAGCATCCCTGATGCTCAATCCCACCG
>JAKBGL010000072.1 GCA_021833085.1 Actinomycetes bacterium
TGCAGATCTTAGAGGTGAAAGCAACAAAGGTCATGTTCTCCTCACCAAAAGACGCTTAGTACTGGGCCTTGGGTGCTCTTCAGACTGTTCGCCCGATGAACTCTCACAACTTGTCCAAACTTCCCTAGGTATGATCAATGCAGATCTCACTCAAGTACTAAGTGCAGCCACGATAGACATTAGGAAATCTCATCCAGCGGTGTTGTCTTTGGGATTAGAGGTAAAGACGTACGGAGCGGACCAACTTCGAAACGTTCAAGTGCCAAATCCGTCCCAGGTAGTTGACGACGTTGTAGGAACGACTTCGGTCGCAGAGGCTGCATGTTTACTCGGAGCGTCCGTCGGCGGAAAACTAGTTCTTGAAAAGCAGCGTTCGGCCAAGGCGACGGTAGCCATCGCCCAAACTCAAAATCGAGGGACCGTAAGCGTAGTCGGCATCGGTCCAGGCTCTCCTTTGCTTAGAACCAGGAAAAGCGAGATCGCGTTACGAACGGCAGAGGTCGTGATTGGGTTCGAAGGTTATCTCAATCTTTGTGACGACACTCTAACGCCCGGCCAGCTTCGGCTGAGCTACAAGATTGGGGACGAGATCGAGCGGGTTGACCGAGCCATCAATGAGGCGGCCAATGGCGCAACAGTAGCCCTTGTATGCTCCGGTGATCCAGGTGTCTATGCTATGGCTTCATTGCTCTTTGAGAGACGCTCGATACTCGCTAAAGCAGAAAGTTTTGACGTAGAGGTTGTACCCGGCGTTACAGCAGCACTTGCGGCAGCATCTACGTCAGGAGCGATCTTGGGGCACGATCATGCCTATATCTCCCTTTCAGATCTACTCACTCCGTGGGCACTGATCAAAGAAGCTCTGATAAAGATAGCGCCTACGCACCTAGCGCTTATTTTCTATAACCCACGATCCAAAAATAGGCAGCATCAATTCCGAGAGGCTATGGAGATTATGCAGAGTATCCGAGGCGCCGAAACCCCAGTACTCGTAGCGAAAGCCGTCTCCCGAGTTGGTCAACGAACATGGATCACTTCAATAGGTAACTTAGATGAGGAGACCATCGACATGGAGACTGTAGTTATAGTTGGTGGACCTTGGACCGTCGTCGACAAAGATGTTATCTACACAAGGCGTGGATATAAGGGTCCAAGTGACTAAGGGACAAAGAGGCGTTACCTACCAAACAATACAGATCACCGACTCCTGCAAAGGTTGCGGCCTTTGTATATCGACATGTCCAACTAGGGCCCTCAAACGACACGCAGTAAAACCGGATCTCGTTGCCCACCTCTGCAGTGGATGTCTCGAATGCCTAGAGGTTTGTCCAGCTGATGCTATATATGTTCCTAAGTTCAAGGAGTACCAATTTGATGAAGAGTCGTTACAGCAGCCAAGAGACTCTAGTACCTTGGAGGCTATAGATGTTGGGTTCTGAGATCGAGGCCTTAAGCTTCCAGATCATCCAACGAGAGGTTTCATTCGAACGCTATAGCACGTCCGAGGCTGAGATTGTAGCGCGAGTCATTCACGCAAGTGCTGACCCGGAGTTCGCTAACACCATGAGATTCTCGCCCGACGCTGCTGAGCACATGCTCAACCTCATTTCATCCAAAGCACTCGTTATCACCGACGTTAGGTCCCTTACAATGTCCATTAATACATTACCAACAGTCTGTGCACTTGAGGAGGGATTTACAACGATCGAAGGTAAGACTCGTACTTACGCGGCCATGCGTCACGCGGCTAAACAGTTTAGAGCAGACGCCCTTTATGTGGTCGGTTGTGCACCTACAGCCCTAGAAGCTCTCATAGAGCTCTCCGACTCCATGGAAGAGCCTCTAAGTATCGTCGCATTGCCCGTAGGTTATGTCGGGGCTGCTGAATCAAAGGAGAGCTTGATCGATAGTAGCTCTATATACATTACAAACACCGGTAGACGCGGTGGAACTGCAGTAACCGCAGCTGTAATAAATGCGATAGGCAAGATGGCGCTGGGAGAATTTTCGTTAAAGCACTGACAACGCATAACTTATCAAAGAGAAGGGGTCTTAGATGAACCGGCCAAAATCTGGGGATGGGCTGTTCCTTATGGGGCATGGAACGAAATCACTCCTTGGTCAGCAGCAGTTCCTCGATTTCTTGTCAAAGGCCAAGGAGTACTTTCCTACTCCAGTAAGTGGCGGATTCATTGAACTTGCTCAGCCAGATATGTACGCGGCTTTGAAAAGCTTTATCGCCACAGAGGATCTCAAGCGGTTAGTGATCGTACCATTGGTTCTTTTCCCAGCCGGACACATGAAAGACGATGGATCTGAACTTACCCGTCTCGCCAGGACATTAGGTGGCGAGAACCTCGAAGTCATCTACACAAGTCACCTTGGCCTCCTTCCAGAGACCTTATCTATCCTCGGAGAACGAATCGCCGAAGCTACTGATAAAACCAAGAGACCGCCTAGGGAAACAGGCGTTCTCTTGGTAGGTAGAGGTTCAACTGATCCAGATGGAAACGCTGAGATGTACAAAGCGATGAGGCTTTTGGCCGAAAGACATTCACTTGATTTCTCGGCTATCCAGCCAGCATTTGTCTCTTTGGCACTACCTTCTGTACCTCAAGGTCTGGATATGTTACATCGACTCGGTTACTCAAACATCGTCTTGCAGCCGTTCTTCTTGTTTCACGGGACCCTCATCGACCGCATGTTTACACAAGCAAAGAGTTGGGCTCTTACTCTAGACTCAACTCCGGCCATTACGGTTGGTGAGGCAATCGGCCCACATGCAATGCTCCTTAGAGCAGTTGAGTTTCGTCTACGTGAAGGTCTGGGCAATGTGGTTCGTACCTCTTGCGACCTCTGCATCTACAGAACGCCTTCCATGCGCTCGGTAAAGGCTTTAGACAACTGACGAATTACCCTACTCCAACGTCAATTTTGTCACATTTTGAAGATTTTTCATTAAATTCGACAAATAAGTGTAAAAAGCCATGAACACGACCTGAGAAATAGGTATATGCTCTAGGGAAGTAATTTACCGTTTTGAGTGATGACAGAAACACTATAAGTGTGTACTACCTTTAGCAAGTGGGAGGCTTGGTGAACTCCGAGTACATTATCGGACCCAAAGGAGAAGAGCCTTGGTTCTACGATGAGCATCCGATGCTGGGTGAACAGATTCCTCAAACCAATGAGTCTATTGAGATAGGTATCTTATCTTGTAATCGGTTCGGACTAATTACATCGGTAAGGTCTTGTACTTCCTGGCCACTCTTTATAAGCGCATCTCCAGAGTCAATAAATGGACTGAACATAACCCAGATACTTCCGGGTTTTGACAGTTCGAGCATATTTTCAGAGTCAACCCTTGGTCCTGGGTTTGTCGGGTCATCATACGTGAAAGTTAAAGGTATCCAAGATGGCAGAAATCACGGTCACCGTATCTCCGCCCTTATAAAGCACGGGGACGACTGTGCACCAAATGAATACAGCATCTTACTGTCGGCACAGCCGATCGAAAGAGAGTCCCAACGATTTGGTTCAGTAAGTTCCAAGAAATTAACTGCACTTACTTCCCGATTTACAGAGATCATAGCGTCGGTCGGTGAAACGATTAATGACGAAGAGGAACTGATCTTATCTTGTGTCGATGCGCTAATGATGTCAGGAATCTTCCACAGTGTTTGGGTTGGATCTGAGTCGTTTCACTCCGGATGCTTTGACATAAGTCTCGCTGTCGGAGCTGGATCAAGTGAGTTGAAAAGGTTTAAGATCCCTGCAACCGCTACAGATGAGCTACACCCTCTATCTGCAAAGGCTCTTTTGACCAACTCTATCTGTCACAGCAACGACCTAATCAACACTAAAGGGCTTTCTCCATGGAGGGACTTCTTCATAGCACATAGATGGCGTTCCACGGTCGCAATGCCAGTTGGAGAGAAGTTACCTGAGATGGTTATGGTTGCGGCCTCGCCGATCGCAAATCTCTTCCAACCACCCGTACTTGACATCATGGTTACGCTTCAGAGGTTAATGCAACAGTCTTTGCGCCTACTTAGACAACAACTTCAGACGAGTCAGTATCGTCAGAATACCCTTTGGCTTTCGACCCATGACCAAGCCACTTCTTTGTGCAACCGTGCACAGTTTGAGAACCTACTTTACGCTAAGACAAAAGAGGGCGGTGAGTTCGCTCTATGTTTCATCGATATTGATGGCCTGCGATCAATAAATAGTCTTCATGGAAACGAGGTCGGAGATCAGGTCATCTCCAAGTTCGCAAATGCTATGGTTGAAACCTTCGAGAACAACGAAAGGGTCTTCAGGATCGGTGGTGACCAGTTCGCTGTTCTTATCGACCAAGCAACCGATCCAGAGTACGTAAAGGAGTTGTTCGATAATCTTTCAAGTCTCTCAGGGATAAAAATCAAGCGTATCGGCACTGTAAACTATACATGGACAACTGGCGTAGCCTTCTATCCACAAGATGCAGGTGACTACAAAGAAGTCATTCGCTGCGCGGAGCAAGCACTGTATCAAGCTAAAAAAGTCACGTCAAAGTTAGGCTCTCTGAACTTCTACGCTGAGATAGGTGGGCTTCCCAAAATTTCCACAGCATTTAAATCCGGAAACGCCTTTTTGTTATATCAACCGATTGTCTCCCTCCAGAGCAAACGGGTCATCGGATTTGAGGCTCTATCAAGATGGACGATAGATAACCGAACTCTAACTCCACCTGAGTTCTTAAGTCAATTCGACAAAAAAGAGGCAAGAGACTTTCGTAGAGCGGTCTTCAAAGAAGCACTTGCGGTGCAGCAGCGGATCCGCCGAGACGGACAGACGCTCTCAATGAGCATAAACACCACCCCCGACGATCTCTGCGATCCAAACTTCGCGACCGAGTTGCTAGCCCTACTCCCTACTTCTGCCGATCCAAAAGATATCGTCTTAGAGATCCTTGAGACCGGAGAGATCCTAGCGTCTCAGATCGCGTACGCAAACATCGCCCAGATCCGAGCCTTTGGGATCCGTATAGCTTTGGATGACGTCGGATCCGGATACTCCTCACTACTTCGATTTCGAGAGTTACCTATCGACGAGATTAAGATTGATAAAGACTTTGCGCGCGACATTTTACACTCACCTAAGAATCTCGCATTCTTCGATACTATAGTCCAACTTGGCAACGGAGTTGGGGTTGACATTGTCGCAGAAGGTGCAGAAACGCCTTTACATGTTGAGGCATTGAGTCAGACTGGAGTAGGATTCTTACAAGGGTATGGAATATCTAGACCGATACCGGAGTCCAAATTAAGAGAGTTTGCTAGCAACTACCAGCTAGCAATGGCGGATAGTTCACAGATGTGGTTTGGAGCTTTGCTTGATCACTTACGACTACTTGGTCGCCTGACACAAGACGTAAAAATTCCGCACAGAAGAATCAATCTTGCTCAGGAGTTAGACGCCCGATGTAGCCTAGACAACTGGATGAGCGTTGAGCCCTACAGGTTCGGGAATCTCACTCTCATTAGAGAAAGTCACTCCGCCTTCCATACCCTAGCACAGGCCGTAGTGGAATCAGCCGCTGCTGGAAGCTACGTTCGCTTAGAGAAGCTTGCAGATATGGCTAGAACTCAAGCGTCTCAAATGGTTGAGTTGATGACGATCGAACTAACAAAACCAAGAGAAGACAGTATTTAGGCCTACTAAGAGATCGCAAGAGAATAGCTATCCATAGTCTTGCCAATTGCGATGACCTCTTGCTACTTACGAGAGCCCCGTAGCGGAACGATTTAGCCTGTCAGATTGGAGTATTGACTTGAAAATAAGCCGAACTGTAGTTGCAACCGACGCTAAGGTTTTGAGGAAATGAAGGGGCCTGGAAGTCTCCTGGGCTACAGGAGTTCCCCACCGTTTCGTCCGTGTTCGCCTGAAACACCACAAGTTTCATAGTTTCAAGGGCGCCGTTTAACGCCAAAGTTCGGGTTGGTCGCTCTTTACGCCAGACTTAGAGATGAGGCACTTCTATTGACAACAACAACTACAGTTAGACTGAGTTAGGTGGGTTAACGCTAAAGCGCAGATATGAGTAAAGCACACGTCGTCGTATACAGTAACTCTTTATCACTTATACATTAAGTTTCAGCCATTACCGGTCTCTGAGGTTCCTCAGTTTCAGTAGACACCTATTATGCCAACCTACGATGTTGGTGGAGAGGATGTCACAATGGGAGCAACGAGGCGGAAATTCACGCTGGAGTTCAAAACTGAGGCTGCACATCAGGTAGTTGACTAAAGGAGAAGCGTGGCAGAGGTCGCCAATGAGTTCTCTATCGCCGAAGATTCACTGTACCTGTGGGTACGAGATGAACAAAGGTGCATGGAAGTACCGTCAAGTACAGGTGATGAGCCGCTGAGTGCTGCTGAACGTCAAGAACTGATGCGACTTCGACGTGAAATGGCAGAACTGCAGAAAGA
>JAKBGL010000073.1 GCA_021833085.1 Actinomycetes bacterium
TAGGGCTCGGGGCCAAGGTACCCCACCTTTTCTGCGATCACCTCTTCGGAGAGGTGTCTAGTCGAGACGCCGCCCAACCTAATCTCCCCTAACGTCGGCAGTCTTCCACCAAGTATCAAAGAAGCAAGCGTTGACTTTCCACCTCCACTTACGCCACTGACTAGCAGATGTTCACCCCTATTGAGATGAAGGGACAGATCTTCTAGCACTGGTCTTTTACTTTGAGGATAGGAGAAATATACACCATCAAGTGCGATATCAAGGGGTCCTTGATCGCTCAAGGTTGACGGACAACTTGGTAGCTCTCGGGGTTCAAAAGACAACATCTCATTCAGCCGCCGGATCGAAGGTGCAGTCGACACTGTTCGAGAGATCTCAACTGCAACTAAGGACAACCCTTCCAACGTTCCAAGTAGCAAGAACGGAACAACAGCTACATAGACTTTACCTAAGCTATGATGTTCGATCTGGGTAACACCCAGATAAGTAGTAACGACTAGAGCGGCTACCTCGACCAAAGCCTCGAGACATGCCATAGCGATCTGTCCGGTTCCAAGGAGAACCTGAAAGCGACTCGAACGAGCGGTCTTTTCGAGGAGATCTTCCACCAACACATCTTGGTCTCCCAAAAGTCTACGCTCACTAAAGGTTCCAGTCACAGAGCTTGCGCTACGGTATACATTCGATCTACTCTCAGAGCTTTGCTTGATGCGTCTCTTAAAGTTACCGTAAAATAACCAAGGGGCTAAGACACCCATCACGAGTACAGTAATAGATGTCACAACTCCAAATGGTACTGAAAACGCAAACGCTATGACTATCGCAACTAGAGAAGCAACGGCTGTCGACAACATCGGCCCAATAAGTCTCAGAAGTAACGACTGGACCTCCTCCATGTCTCCATTTAGCGCTGCCATAAGATCTCCAAATACTCCTGGAGTCAAACGATGCGGGACGACCTTTGAAAGCGACTCAAACAACGCCACCCGAACTCTCGCCACATACTCAAGGACCAATCCGTGCCCGATCAACCTCTCCCCGTACTGGGAAGCGCCTCGTGCCACAGCAAAAAATCTTACAGAACCTATCGCTACTCCTAGGGTTAAGATGCCAGGCTTTAGGGCTGACTTAGACAGTAAGTAAGCTGAAAACGCAAACAGCACGCCAGGAGAGAGGTAGGCCATAGCACCAGATCCAACGTATCCGAGGACCGGCCATCTCTTCTCCTTATACAGATCGCTACCTATCTTTGTAAGAGACATCTACCCTCGCTAAACTCAACGACTCGTTCGCAGTGGTGGGTCACTAACTCCGAATGCGTCGCCACTACCACGATCTTCGTCTCTGATAGAGACTTGAGGTCTTCAAGCATCTCCTTTTCCAAGGAGGGATTGAGATGAGCTGTAGGTTCATCCAACACCCAAATGGCTCGGCCTGACAGCACAGCTCTAGCTAAGGCAAGACGCTGACGTTCGCCCGAACTAAAGTTAGCGCCTCCTGGCAGAACAAGTTGACTCAGGCGGGCCTCAAAGTCGGGTAGTCGCACCACTTTCAGTGCTTCACCAACCTGCCTTACAGTCGCGTCGCTTCGATAGAGGCAGAGGTTGTCTTGCAAGGTTCCCTCAAAAAATCCGGGCCGGGCCGGAACATAAGCTATCTCTGTGGTTGTAAGCGCTCTTATGGTCCCTGGCCCTAACCGTATAGCTGCCTCGCCGACAGAGCTCGACTCGCCGACAAGGGCCCGCAAAAACGAGCTCTTACCACTTCCACTTTCGCCCCTCACGCCGAGCCACTGGCCCAACTCTACTTGAGTGGTTAATCGCAACTCTAAGCGTCTTTCAAGTACGACCACTCCAAAGGCGCAAAACTCAAGGCTCTTTAGGTCAGAGTCAACTTTAGATTCTGCCTCAATAGACCTGATTTCTCTTTGTTCGACTTCAGCTTCATCTTTTGCTCCAACGTGCGCTTCAATTCGATCCCAAACAGCTACCGCATCTTGGGACGAGTGGAACTGCAACGCAGCGCCTCGGATAGGTGCAAACACCTCCGGAGTAACAAATAGTATCGCAGCGCCGACTCCTAAGGTAAGTCCGCCGTCGTTAAGTTTTATCCCTATAGACACAGCCACTACGGCGACGACGATAGAGACCAAGGTGTCAAGAGCCACTCCTGATGAGAAGGCTATCTGGAGCACCGAAAGAGTTGATCTCTTGAGTTTAGATGTAGCTCTAGTTATAGAGACGGTCTGAAGCTTAGCTTTGTTGAGTGACTTGAGAGTGCCGAGACCATTTAGAGTATCAAGATACAACGCATTGAGACGAATCGTTGCATCGAGCTTTTCAACCGCTCTATCTCTCGTGGCTTGCCCTATTACGATCATAAGGATCGGGAGAACAGCAAGCCCAACTAGGAGCTCAACGAAGTATAAGACTCCTTGCGACAAAACAAAGAACATAAGGATCGGTGTAACCGTTACAGATCCGACTAAAGCCGGTAACAGCCTCTGAACGTAGTTCACTACCGACTGCATTCCATCTGTAACTAGGTATCCCAATTCAGACTCCGCGACTCTGTAGCTCCTGCTGTGGTCTATCAGCCTCCTCCGGTACTGATCAGCAAGATCCGAACCTAATCTAAGAGCGACGTAACTTGCCAACTGTACAGATGCAAGTCGAAGTCCAAAAAAAATCCCAAAGAGTTCTACTGGATAAAGGGCCGATCGAGGATCGTTCCCAACGACAACTACCTGTAAGACGCGCCCAACTTGCAGAGAAGAAAGTACAAGCAGTAAAGCCGAGGCTGCCTCCAAGACCACAATTGCACCCGCTAAGATCAGTCTTCTCCGACTACCACGCAATACTCTTGGATCTAAAGGAGCTGCCAAGGTCGACTCCTTCTTTTACTCATCTCCACGACGGTAAATCCAAAACACGCCCACTTAGGTATTGCAGCTCTACCTTACTTTGAGTCCGACTCGGAACTTGTAGTAACCGAAGCGGTAGGTAGAGTAATTCTCTTCCTAAAGATCCAGTAAGACCACGCTTGGTAAGCTATTACAAACGGTGTAAAGATAATAGCCACCACCGTCATAACGTGTAGGGTGTACGGCTGAGAGGCTGCCTTAACTATCGACAGTGAGTATCTAGTTGCAGTCGATGACATTATGACGTCAGGATAAAGGGTCATAAAGATCGTCGCTGTGATAGCGACGATAGCAGCCCCGGTAAATATAAACGCCCAGCCAAAGAGTTTTTCACGAGCTAACCATGACACCGAAGCGACGATTAGCAACGCGGATACAGGTATGAATCCTGGCACATCACCTGAGTGTCCATCGTTTCGAGCGACAAGATAGGTCCAGCCTAAAAAGACGAATAGGAAGGCCGTAGTAAAAGGCGCTACTATCTTCACCTTCGCCACGACTTTATCCTTTAGATCACCTGCGAGCTTCAACGACAAGAAAAGAGATCCATGCAACAAGAACACTAAGGTCATCGCAACTCCTGCCGCTATGGCATAAGGCTGCAACAAGTCAAAGAAGTTGCCAGTAAAGGTGCCTGCGGCGTTTAGCGGTATCCCATAGATAAGGTCACCAAAGGCAACTCCCCATAGGAAAGCGGGAACCAACGAACCAAAAAATATAATCCTATCCCAGTTGCCCTTCCATCTCTTCGAACTCCCCTTACCACGGTACTCAAAGGCAACCCCTCGAAGAATCAACGCCACCAAGATGATAAACATGGCCAGGTAAAAGCTTGAAAACATAGTCGAGTACCAAAGTGGGAAAGATGCAAATGTCGCACCACCTGCGACTATGAGCCAGACCTCGTTTCCATCCCAAGTCGGTCCGATTGCATTTACTAAAGCACGTCTCTCTAAGTCGGTCTTGGCCACAAAGGGCATAAGCATGCCCACGCCAAAGTCAAACCCCTCAAGAAAGAAGTATCCGGCCCATAAAAGTCCGATAAGGATAAACCAAAATAGTTGAACTCCACTCACGTGCATGGCAAACTCCTTAGTAGACCAAAGAGCCGAGCTCTTCGTCTTCCGTCTCATGGGAGGAAACTCCCGCCTCACCGCTTTCAGTCAGGGACTGGATCTCCTTTTTTGCGTACCGAAACATTAGCGAGGCATCGACAGTACCAAGCACTCCATAAAGTAGAGTAAATCCCACCAAGGTGGCCCCAACGTCAAGAGCGGACAGATGAGAGACCGCCTGAGAGGTCTTTAGCAGTCCGTATACTACCCATGGTTGGCGTCCAGTCTCTTGGAATATCCACCCAGTTGTATTCGCTATAAAGGGAAGCGGCATCGCCGCTATCGCCGCCTTCCTAAACCACTTCGAGTCGTCTAGACGCTTTTTACGCATTAGGTACATACCCCATGCACCAAGTCCCAATATCGCAACACCGATACCAGCCATGATCCGAAAGGACCAATAGTCCAGCCACACAATAGGTACGTAGTTTCCTTTTCCATACTCCTTGGTGTACTGGGCTTGGAGCTGGTCGATTCCCTGAACCGTTCCGTTCCACTTGTCGGTAGCAAGTAACGAAAGCACATGTGGAAGTCCTATTTGAAAGATCACCTTATCGTTCAGATTGCCGATAGTTAAAAGAGACTCCGACGCCCCCTTTTCCGTATGGTAGAGCGCCTCCCCAGCTGCCATCTTCATCGGTTGATCCTGAACCATGACCTGACCTTGAACGTGTCCGTCCAGAGCCATTGCGAGCGACGACACAAACAGCACAATTAGAGAAACCCGAGCTCCAAGAGCAAATATCTCTTTAGTAGCATTTCGTTTCATCTGATAGAAAGAGACGCCCAACATCAGGGCAGCTCCGGTCATAGCCGCTGCCAATAGGGTGTGAAACAGCGTTACCAAAAATAACGAATTGGTCAAGATGGCCCAAAAGTTAGTCATAAC
This sequence comes from Actinomycetes bacterium, assembly GCA_021833085.1. The sequence goes on from JAKBGL010000073.1 coordinate 4,928, forward strand.
TGCTTGGTGCGTCGCCTTGTCGATGCTATAGCCAACCGGATGCTGCATCCAAGAGTTAGCAGCCAAGATAAAAGAGGCCGAGAGTACCGTACCTAGTGAAGCCATCCAGATTGAAAACAGATGAACCCTTTCCGAAACTCTCCCTTTCCCAAAGATCCATATTCCCAAGAAGGTCGACTCCATAAAAAATGCTAAAAGACCTTCTATCGCCAAAGGGGGGCCAAAGATGTTCCCGACAAAGTCAGAGTACTGCGACCAGTTCATTCCGAACTGAAACTCCTGCACTATACCGGTCACTACCCCTATAGCGAAGTTGATAAGGAACAGCTTTCCAAAGAAGCTAACGAGCCGTTCATACCTTGGATCATGTGTCTTGAGCTGGGCACTTTGCAAGATAGCTACTAGAACTGAAAGGCCAATTGTGATAGGAACAAAAACAAAGTGATAGATCGTGGTCGTAGCGAACTGCCATCGAGACAACAACAAAGTCAAGTTCCCAAAGATCGGATCCATATCAGAGCTCCCATTCAATCTGTATTTAGGCCATCCTAGGCATCCAGACATGTACCTATTAGGGTACTTGAGCCATAGTTCACTCTTTTAACACAAGTAACTCTCAGGTCCTTCCAAAGGGAGTCGTCTCGTCAAGTTAAACATGATTCATTCCAAAGAAAAAAACCAACTTGCACTCTTGTGATTGTGACGTGAAAAGAGTCCTACAAGCGTACGAATGAACCCGTAACAAGACGCAACTAGGCCGTCTCTTTTAAATCAGTTCGTCCTCGTAGTGAGAGACGTCTTCCCTGATTATCTGCGAACTTCCCTTTGAGGTAGAAGAGACACCTACCAAAACGTCGGCAATCTCCATCGTACGTTTTTGGTGGGTGACTACGATAATCTGAGTCCTAGTACGAAACTCATTCAGGAGATCTATAAAACTAGAGAGGTTGCGATCGTCCAACGCCGCCTCAACTTCATCTAGGACGACAAAAGGCGTCGGCTTAGTTTCAAATATTGCAAATAAAAAGGCCAGTCCCACTAGCGAGCGTTCACCGCCCGAAAGTAGTGAGAGACGTCTCACCTTCTTACCAGGTATTTCGATGTCAATGTCGATCTGTGACTCAAGCACATCTAAGTCACCAGCGATCTTTAGAGATCCTCGTCCACCTGGAAAGAGCCTTTCGAAGAGTCGTCCAAAGCTTATCTCCACACTCCTAAACGTTTCAACAAAGGAACTTCTCATCTCTTCATCAAGCTTTGTAAGTAGAGATCGGATCTCCCTGCGTGCCGACTTCACGTCCAAAGAGCTCATTTCAACCTCTTTGAGCTCTTCCCTTAACGCTTCAAGCTCGATCGCAGCGTAAGGATTTACGGCCCCCAGCTCTTGCAACCTGGTTTCAGTCCTCTCCAACTCGTCTTTGGCTACAG
>JAKBGL010000074.1 GCA_021833085.1 Actinomycetes bacterium
ACCCTATAGCCGGCATCTTTCAACCTTTGTAGTATGTTGATCGTCGAAACCGGAGTATCAAGTCCAACTGCGTTACCTAATCGAGATCTCTTAGTCGGGTAAGCTGAGAGAACAACTGCCACCTTCTTGTCTCTATTTGCAACCCTACGTAGCCTACAGAGTCGAAGCACGAGCCTTGAAAGTCTCTCTTGTCTCTCAAAGTCCAACCGATAACCAAAGATCTCAGCGCCGAAGTCGATATCGTCATCGATAAGCTCTTTAAAAGCTACAGGGAAGGAGATGATCCTGCCATCAAACTCTGGAACTGCAACCGACATTGCGACGTCTATCGGCGATAGTCCAAAGGACGACTCCTCCCACACGTCCCTTGGCTGGGTGGAGATCAGGGCCTGGACGATAGGGATGTCAAGGGTCATCAGAGCACCTGGGTCCCACGAGAATGCTTCTTCATCAAAAGATCCAGCGGCGAGCATCGTAGAGACAACTACGTCTGCACCAAGTGATCTCAAGATATCTACCACTTTAGCGTCTTGTTCTGTACCGTCTTGGCGTAAAGAGTATGCGTACACTGCATAAGCGTTTAGTCCGACCGATGAGAAGCTTGTGAGCATATCAGTCACAAACGTGGTGTTCCCCGAGATGAGGTGAGCTCTATAGAACACCACTGCAACTACTCCCAGAGGGTCATCCACTAAAATCGAAGCGAATACGCCAGCGTCTGGAACCTCACCCACTGGAGCAAAACCAAAGCCGTATCCACAGACTGTATCGGCCACGAAACGAAGAAAGTTCTCGAGGTTCTCAAGTCCCCCTTCCACTAAGTAGCGAAACGCGCTTGTCCAGGTGCCTCCAGCCACTGAGGACAGCTCCATGAGGTCGAGATCTAAGGAGTTCTCTCCTGGGAAACACATCACAGGTATACTACGGCTACCTGCCAACTCCACCAGAGTAGTTACGACGCTACTTCCCTTGATACCCCCTAAGGATCTGATGACCACCGCCTCTACTCCGTCCAAGAGGCCAACTTCAAGTGGATCGATACGATCCAAGGAGCGCACTACTAGAGTAGGAAACCCATCTGGTAGTCGCTCCCATATGCTACGAAAGGCTAACAGTTCGGTATCGGCGTTTGTAAAATACGCTAACTTCTTCAAAAAACCACCATCTCTATCTAGGACCTTGCAACTCAAGAGGGCTTAACCCCACTAGGGATACCTGTACTTAGGCAACTCGAGCATCTCGTCAACTCGAAGGGCTTCCTTTGCGACCTTAGCGACATCGTCGTACGCCATGTCCAAGATCTCCCTATAGTTTCTCCCTTGGGATACATAGCTCTTCGAGGATCGCTGAGCCACATGCAAAAGAAACCTCTCTCTGAACCGGTCGTTCTCAAAGAGGCCGTGAATGCTAGTACCAAAGATCTGATCCTGTGAAAGCGCTCCTTCAGAGGTCGAGATATCTGCTGCACTACCTTCACGTGAAGTTACGTCAAATAAGGCTGACTCACCAAGGTTATCTACAACTCCTTTATGAATCTGGTATCCATCGATAGCGACACCTTGCAGTATCCCGTTGCTTACAAAACCTCTGACTTGGCGCAAGACCTTCTCACAGTGAAATGTCGTACGCACATTTAGATGTCCAAGACCCAAAGAGAACTGTCGATCTGACTCGACGCCGTCTGAGATGCTTTTTCCGAGCATCTGATATCCCCCGCAGATACCCAGTACGACCTTGCCAGAACTAATAGCGAGCGTTATAGCTTCATCCAAACCAACGTCTCTCAACCACTCAAGGTCCACTACCGTACTTTTCGTCCCCGGTAAGACTACGAGATCACTTTGCAATAGATCATCGGCAGAGTCTGTAAGTGACAGCCGAACACCATCGTCTAACTCTAATGGATCGAAATCCGATAGATTCGAGAGAAACGGAAGCTTCACCACGGAGACCAATAACGGGTTTACCGTGGTACCTCTAGACCTCCTATGGAGCCCTTGAGCAGACAAGGAGTCCTCTTCTGGTATCTGTACCTTGGTATATGGCAAAACGCCAAAGCATTGAACCCCGCTACGCTCCTCTAGCTCACGTAAACCCGGTTCAAGAATCTCGATCTGGCCTCTGAACTTGTTGACAACGAACCCTACAATCAACTCTGATAGCTCGGTGGGAAGGATCCCGATCGTACCGAATATCGACGCAAACACACCCCCGCGCTCGATATCTCCGATTAAGACCGACGGAATATTAAACCTCCGAGCAAGTCCTAAGTTCACAAGATCATTATCTAATAGATTGATCTCCGCTGGAGATCCCGCTCCTTCGAGAAGGACGAACTCATATCGAGACAGGAGCTGCTCAAGGGCTCCCTCTACTACCGTTCGAAGTTCTTTTTTTCTCCCTTGGAAGCTCACTCCCGAGCTCTCAAACCTTGGGTTCCCCATCACAATTACCTGAGAGGAGTGCTCGGAAGTAGGTTTGAGTAGGACCGGGTTCATCTCCACCTCCGCCTCGACTCGACAGGCCAAAGCCTGAGAGTATTGTGCACGCGCAATCTCATGACCCGATCTCGTAACCATCGAGTTGAGCGCCATATTTTGACCTTTAAATGGAGCAACCTGCACGCCATTGTCGCTAAGTATTCTGCCCAAAGCACACACCAACGTAGACTTCCCCGCGCTTGAGCTGGTGCCGGTGATCATGAGTGCTCTGCCCCTCACGTTCTCCACCTGCCAATCAGCCTCTGAAGGCACCACGACAACGTCATCGCAAAAAAAAGCGAAAGTTCAACGACTCTACTTTCAAACCCAATAGCTTCTTTTAGGTCCTTCGTAGTTATCTCCCGATCTCCCCCAAAGCGTATCCGTTCCTCGGCCACTCCGTCGTAGAGGTTTACGCCTCCAACACCGACATCAAAGCGGCCAGCAAAGCAAGCCTCCACCACCCCTGCATTAGGAGAAGGGTGGGCTTTTGCGTCCGAGGTCGCCCTTCGAATTCGCATGCGAGCATCTTTCGGGGACAGTACATAGGCACATAGCCAAGTAAGCCTTGAAGGTAACAGATTTACAAGGTCATCGAGACGAGCCGAGGCGTAGCCAAAGCGGAGATATCTCTCACTTTTATGGCCAAACATCGAGTCTAAGGTGTTGATTGCCCGATAACCAATAGCCCCAACTTCTCCAAGTAAAGCACCATAAAAGATAGGGGCGATCGCTCCGTCTGACGAGTTCTCAGCTAACGACTCAAAGGCGGCTCTAAGTACCTCCGCCTCTGACAACTCCGACGTCGATCTACCTACGATCTGCCCAACTACTCGACGTGCACCTTGCAAGTCCTTTGCCTCAACTAGGCGTACTACGTCTGCGACCACATCTCGAAGCTGTCTGTCTGAGATACAGAAGTACTGTAGAAGAACCTTCGCTCCAAAAGGCCAACTAGAGACCGCCTTCGAAAAGGCGACACAGACTCCCACGAGCAGTGTTGTCGATACAGCGCCTACTAGGTAAGAGTCTTTGTAGAGCTTCTTCTCGACCAAATTAGCCAGATGTCCGAAGTACGCCACAGGGTGGATTAGGTTGTCGGGATCTCCTATCTTCCGGTCTAGCGCAAGCGCCAAAGCAGTGACGATAGGATCAGAGCGCTTAAAAGAGTACCTTTTCACCTTAGCACCACAGTCGCTACGACCAGAGAGCAGATCTCAGATACGAGTCCACCAGCTCCAACCACATCTCCAGTAACCCCATCGATCGATCGCATCGACCAGTAGATTATCGATACGAACGTCATCAGTTCGCAAAGCACGATAACGAGCGAGCGAACGCCAAAGAGCAAGTAACCAACCCCTAACGACAACAGTATTCCGAAAAACATCAATAAGACTGTCGTTAATGGAAACTTCCGCTTACGACCGAACTCGTCGTATTGGAAGTACACAATGAATCCGTTATCTTTTGCTGCAGGAATAAGCCAAAGGGTAAAAGCCATGAGTGACCTAGATATCATTGCAGCTGGAATAAGGATTAGAGCTTGTGAATTTGACAAGGTAGCGACTGCGCTTATGCGCAGTACAACCGCCACTATCAGCCCCATCGCACCGAAGGCACCCACTCTAGAGTCATCCATGGCCAAGAGGCGCCTCTCTTTGGAAAGAGGTGCGAAAAAACCATCACCGAAGTCTGTGATCGCGTCGTAATGAAGACCCCTCGTTATAACGCCATCAGCAAGAACTGTAAGGACAGCTGACTCAAAACGAGGCATAAGCAGTCGCGTACCCTCTAGTACAGAGAGATCAACAAGAGCTATCACAGCCCCTGAAAACCAGAACCAGCCGACCGAGGAGATGCTAAAGGCAGGTCTCCCCACCGGAAGGAGGGTAAGAAATGAGAGAGAAGAACGAAGTGATCTAACTATCATGAGGACCCCTCTTCTCACCTTTAATCCACAGAGGTACGCCCGCAACTACAAAGACGACCTCCTTTGCAATCTCGGCGACTCTTTGATTTATCTCCCCAAGTAGATCTACATAATCTCTACCCATGGCAGAGGTTGGATGAATGCAATGACCAACCTCCTCTGAGACAACGACTGAGGACTTGCAGCTAGCCAAGGCCGACACAAAGCTATCTAGGTAGTCCTTTGGATCTCGAGTTTCTTCAAAAATAACTCTAGCGATCAAGGAGCCGAGAGAATCTAGCAATATGGGGGCAGTGGTAAACGTCAAGAACCTCACAAGAGCGTCCAAAGACTCAGCCTCATAGGTAGTCCAAGTCGCCGGCCGTCTGCGTCGATGGAGCTCTACCCTGTCTTGAAACCCAGCGTCTTCAGCTCCAAGGAGCATCGGAGCCACGTACACAAGGCTCTGAGTCTCATGAACTAGCGTCTCGGCGAATACTGACTTGCCTGACCTCGTACCGCCGAGAACGAGAGTCAAATCGACGATAACCACGCATCTCCTTAACTGCAGCAACTACACACACCAGGTATCCTGACTTCCAGATCACCGCCTAACCTCGCCTTCCAGCATCTGCGTTGCCGTGGCATATGAGGCTGGCTCCCTGGTTACAGTTGCGGGCCAGCTCTGGAGTTTCACCAGATTCCCTGAATATGTACTAGGAGATACTAGCTTATAAAAGGTGGAACGCGTCGAATCAAGAGTACTAATAAACACAGGACATGGAAAAGGCAAATCTTCAGCCGCTTTTGGAGTCATGAGCAGGGCTTGGGCTAGGGGTTGGAAGGTCTGTGTGGTTCAGTTTGTAAAAAGTGGTAAGTGGAAGGTGGGCGAAAAAAAACTTGCAGATCACCTGGGCATAGAGTGGAGAGCACTAGGGGATGGATTTACTTGGGAGTCAGAAGACCTGGTAGAAACTGCTCGACTAGGAGCTCATGCGTGGGAGTTTACAAAGGACAAGATACTCTCTGGAGAGTACGATATGATTATCATGGATGAGATTACGTACGCCATAAACTACGGATGGATACCCCTACAAGAGGTCGTAGATACCGTCAAAGCTCGGCCCAAAAAGACTAACTTGATAATTACTGGGCGTAACGCACCGGAGGCTCTAATAGAGGTGGCCGATACCGTGACCGAGATGAACAAGGTAAAACACGCTTACGATCAAGGTATCAAGGCTCGCAAAGGTATCGAGTACTAGAGCCAAATTGAACTCTAACGCAACTACCGCAAAAGAGGTCTATGGCGGCTTTATCATCTCGGCCACAACCTCTGGAGTAGGGAAAACAACTATCTCGAGCGCCATTATGAGAGCTCTTTCAAACTTGGGTCTTGACACCCAAGGAGCCAAGGTTGGCCCAGACTACATAGACCCTCAGTTTCATCGCCTTGCCACTGGAAAACCAAGCTACAACCTTGATCCTTTCATAGGCGGTGGGTCTATGGGGGTAAGAAGGACTCTCAGCCGCATAGCGGCATCACAAGTCCTAGTCGTAGAAGGAGTCATGGGCCTATTTGATGGGACCTACCTAGACCCTCCTAAGGATCCAATAGGCGACGACACTTACAAGATCAACTACGCTTCAACCGCACACGTAGCATCGATAGCAAAGCTTCCCGTCGTCCTTCTCGTTGATGCAACCTCCACATCCATGTCTTTATCCGCTACCATCGAAGGATTCATCAAACACTCAGACCTACTAGAGGTCAAGGGAGTAATCGTAAACAAGGTTGGATCTAAAAATCATGGCCTGATCATCGAAAGAGCCCTATCGAAGCTCCCTATCGAAGTGCTTGGCTTCATTCCTAGAGATAGAGACCTTTCACTACCGTCAAGACATCTTGGTCTCATACAACCGTCAGAGTCTTTGTCACAAAGCAGTGAA